>NZ_CP046222.1:818-300818 GCF_012571795.1 Enterobacteriaceae endosymbiont of Neohaemonia nigricornis | reverse complement strand
AAAGCTGTAATAGAATTTGAACATAGTGCAGAACGAATAAATTTACTTAATACCTTACATGAAGGTTTAAAAATTAAAGGATTAGTTAAAAATTTAACAGATTATGGTGCTTTTGTTGATTTAGGTGGAGTTGATGGATTATTACATATTACAGATATGTCCTGGAAACGAGTTAAACACCCTAGTGAAATTATTAATATAGGTGAAGAAATATTTGTTAAAATATTAAAATTTGATAAAGAAAAAACACGTGTTTCATTAGGACTTAAGCAATTAGGAGAAGATCCTTGGATTTCTATTTCTAAACGCTATCCTGAAAATAGTAAATTAATAGGTAGAGTAACTAATTTAACAGATTATGGATGTTTTGTAGAAATTGAAAATGGTATTGAAGGATTAGTGCATGTTTCAGAAATGGATTGGACTAATAAAAATATTCATCCTTCAAAAAAAGTAAAAATTAATGATAAAGTTGAAGTTATGGTATTAGATATAGATGAAGAACGCAGACGTATTTCATTAGGTATGAAACAATGTACTACTAACCCATGGTTATTATTTGCACAAAATCATAATAAAGGAGAAAAAGTAAAAGGAAAAATTAAATCAATTACAGATTTTGGTATTTTTATTGGTCTTGATGGTGGTATTGATGGTTTAGTACATATCTCAGATTTATCTTGGATTAATAATAGTGAAGATGAAGTACGTAAATATAAAAAAGGTGAAGAAATTACAGCAATAGTATTACAAGTAGATGCTGATAGAGAACGAATATCTTTAGGAATTAAACAATTAAGTGAAGATCCTTTAATTGTATATTATAAAATACATAAAAAAGGTCAAATAATTAATGGTAAAATTATTGAAATTAAAAACAATATGTTAATTTTAGAATTACAAAATAATATTATTGGTAATGTTAAATTTAGTGATCAAGATCATTACAATCATACTCATATTAATAAATATTTTAAAATTAATAATATAATTGAAGGTAAAATTAATAATATTGATCGTAAAAATCGTATAGTTAATATGTTATTATCTTTAAAAGAAGTAGAAGATAATTTTAAAAAAAAATATCATAAAGACAAAATTATTAATGTAATGACTGAAGCTTTTCAAGCAGCAAAAAACAAATAATCTTAACAGTTTAGTTAAATTTTTATTATGAAATTTCTTTATATTTATATATTATAAGTGTATTTTTATGAAATATATTGTAATTCCAGTTACATTTTTTCAAACAAATTGTTATATTTTATGGTGTACAAAAACATTATATACTGCTATTATTGACCCTGGTGGTGATATATATAAAATAATTAATATTATAAATAAATATAATTTATATATAAAATTAATTTTAATTACTCATGGTCATTTAGACCATATAGGTGCTGCATATAATTTATCTATAAAATATAATATACCTATTTGTGGTCCTCATAAATATGATATAGTATGGATAAAAAATATAAAATTACAAACTATATATTTTAGTTTATATAATTGTATTTTTAAATATAATCAATGGTTAAGTCATAAACAGAAAATCAGTTTAGGGAATATATTAATTAATATATATCATTGTCCGGGGCATACACCTGGACATTTAATTTTTTACATTAAAGAGCATCATGTTTTAATATCCGGTGATATAATTTTTAAAAATAGTATTGGGCGTACAGATTTGCCTTTTAGTAATTATACACATTTAATGAAATCTATTAAAAATTCTATCTTAACTTTAAATCAAAACACAATAATTTTACCAGGTCATGGTCAAAATACTACTTTATTAAAAGAAATAAAATATAATAAGTTTATATCAAAAATTATATAAAAAATATTAATATATAATTTAAAATTTAGCATTATGAGGTGTTCTAGGAAATGGTATTATATCTTTTATATTATTAAATCCTGTAAAATAGGATACAAGTCTTTCTATTCCTAAACCAAATCCAGAATGTGGTACGGTACCATATTTTCTTAAATCTCTATACCACCAATAATCTTTTTTACATAAATTTAATTCTAATATTCTTTTATTTAGAATTTCTATTCTATGTTCTCTTTGTGAACCGCCTATAATTTCACCTATATTAGGTAATAATAAATCCATAGCTGCAACTGTTTTATTATCATCATTTAAATACATATAAAATGGTTTAATTTTTTTAGGATAATTATATATAATTATTGGACTATTAAAATATGTATTAGTTAAATATTTTTCATGTTCTATAGCTAAGTCTATACCCCAAAATATCTTATTTTTAAATGATATATTACATTTTTGTAAAATATTTATTGCTTTTGTATAATCTATAATAAATATATTATCAGATAATATTTTTTGTATTTTAATTGATAAGTCTTGTTTTGTATATTCAGATAAAAAATTAATTTCTTCTATATGAAATGTTAAAATTTGTTTACTAATATGCTTAATAAATTTCTTAACAAAAGATATAATATCATCTAATGTTGCAAAAGCTATTTCAATTTCTAACATCCAAAATTCTGCTAAATGACGTGTAGTATTAGAATTTTCTGCTCTAAAAGTAGGACCAAAAGTATATACTTTAGACATTGCACAAGCATATGTTTCTAAATTTAATTGTCCTGAAACAGTTAAAAATGATTTTTTATTAAAAAAATTATTTGATTCTATAGTAGAAATATGAAACATTTTACTATAACCTTCAGTATCTAAAGTAGTAATAATAGGAGTATTAATCCAAAAAAAATTATGTTGGTGTAAAAAATTATGTATATATATAGTAATATAATGTCTTAATCTCATTATGCTACTTATAATTCTAGTTCTAGCACGTAAATGTGCTACTTCTCTTAAATATTCTAAACTATGTTTTTTTAATGAAATAGGATATGAACCAGGATTATTAATCCACCCTATAATTTTAATTATTGTTGAATCTATTTCATATTTTTGTTTATTTATATGAGGTGATAAAATTAAAGACCCTATAATTTCTATAGAACATCCAGTAGTAAGAGATAAAATTTCAGATTTATAATTATCAAGATATTTTTTTGCAATAATTTGTATATCTTGAATATTAGATCCATCATATATAGTAATAAAAGATATACCTATTTTAGAATGTCTAATATAACGTACCCAACCTTTAATTTTAATTTTAGTGCCAATATTAATTTTATTTAAAATAATATCAGATATATTAATAAGTAATGTCATAATTTTTCTCTTTATTATATATTGATAAGTATAAATTAGAATATATTTATTATATATTTAATAAAATACGTGTATTTTTTTCTGTTTGTTTTTTTACTATGTCAATATTATTTTTTTGATATGTAGCAATTTTTTTTACTAAATTAACTAATAAAAAAGGTTCATTACGTCCTTGATATTTTTTATATATATTTTTATATATATTTTTAAATAATAAATAAGGAGAATCTGTTTCTATAACAATTTTATTTTTGGGAATAATATTAATATCATTTATGGAAAATATTCTATATTTTTTATTGAAAAATAATTCTGATATCCCAATATATAAATTCATATCTAAACATTGTTGTAATTCATATTGATTACCTGAAAAACAATGTATAACAGATATAGGGATTTTATCAATCCATTTTTTTAAAATTTTTATAAAATCAGAAAATGCGTTACGACAATGTAAAAATAAAGGTAAAGAATATTGTGTTGCTAATTCTAATTGAGCATTAAATGCAAATATTTGTTGTTTTTTTGAAGATAAATTTCTATAAAAATCTAATCCACATTCTCCAATAGCTACAACTGTTTTATATTTATTAATAATATTATTTATAATATTAATAGTATTTTTATTCCATAAATTAGCATAATGTGGATGTACGCCTGCTGTAGCCCAGCAATAATTCTTATATGGTAATATTATTTGGTTAGCATAAATACTATCATTAACATTACTTCCTATAATTAACATACCATTAATACCATATAATTTAGCTCTATCTATAACTAGCTGATGATCATTATCAAATCTTTTACTAGTTAAATTGACACTCATATCAAACATTTACTAATCCTTTTAATTAATATATATTATTTATTTTTTAAAAAATTAGTATCAATTTTATTTAAAACATCAATTCCTAAATCTTTAAAACTTTCTACTTGTGTTATTATATTTCCTTTACCATATAAAAGTTTTTTTATAATAAGATTATAATTATTTTGTAATTTATTTAAACTTTTTTCTAATGTACATATATCATCAACAAAAATTTTAATTTTATTATATATTTTTGTAGCTTTATTAGCTAATAATAAAGAATGTTTATTTTGTTTATCAATATTCCATAAATTATTAATAGTTCTTAATGCAATCATTAATGTGGTTGGGCTAACTAACATAATATTATATTTTAGTGCTTCATATAATAAAGATGGTTTGTGATTAATAGCTAATAAGAATGCTGTTTCAATAGGAATAAACATAATTATATAATCTAAAGATATAATATTATATAAGGTATGATAATTTTTACTATTTAATAATCTTAAATGTTTTTTGACAGATGTGATATATTCTTTTAAAAATTGGGTACGTAATATATTATCATTATCACTATTAAAATAACGTTCATATGAAACTAAAGTAACTTTAGCATCAATAATAATATTTTTATTATTTGGTAATTTTATAATTATATCAGGTTGTAAAGTTTTATCTTGTAAAAATATTTTTTTTTGTATATCATATTCATGACCTTGTCTTAATCCTGATGATTCTAATATTTTAGTTAATACTAATTCACCCCAATTGCCTTGTAACTTATTATTACCTTTTAATGCTTGAGTTAAATTATTTGCTTCACGTGATAGATGCATATTTAATTTTTTTAAATTTTTTAGTTCATATTGTAAAATATTACGTTCTATAGATTCTTGATTTAAGTTATTTTGTAAGTTATTTTGTAAACTTTCTATTTGCTTTTGTAAAGGTTGTATAATTTTTATAATATTATCATCATTTAAATTTGTTACATGATTTGTATTACTTTCAATAACTGTATTAGCTAATTTTTTTAATTTTATATTTATGTTATCATGATATTTTATCATTAGTTTTTCTTTTTGTTGAAAAAAATTCTTTGTATCATAAAATTTATTTTTAATAATTTTAATTTCTATTTTTAAATTATTAATAATTTGAGATTGTTCTATTATTTTAGAATTTAAATTATCATTATCTAATTTATAATTTTTAAAATTTTCTATTTTTTCTGTATATTTATTACATATAGTTTTTAATTGTTCTATTTTTTCTTTTAAATTAATATTTATATTTTTATATCGTATTAATTGTAGTTTTGTTTGAATATTTTCAGAATTTTTATTATAATATCGTTCTATTAACATTTTTTTTATTATAATTTGATTTTTTAATTTTTTATTTTGTATTTTATACAATCTTATTATTTTTATTATAAAAAATAATGTTATAAAAATTAAAATAATAATTATAATATTGTTTTTATATATTAACATTAGTTATAAATATCCTATATGTATGTAATTTTTATATATTAGTAAAATATTTAGTTGACATTTTATAATAAATATGTGTTAATTACCGTATATTGTTAATAGGCTTGTAGCTCAGTTGGTTAGAGCACACCCCTGATAAGGGTGAGGTCGGTGGTTCAAATCCACTCAAGCCTACAATAAAATGGGGCTATAGCTCAGTTGGTAGAGCATCTGTTTTGCACACAGAGGGTCAGCGGTTCGATCCCGCTTAGCTCCAATAGTTTAAGTTATTCATATTTTATTCTTAAAAAGAAATAATATCATCTCTTTTTCTAAATAATGTAGGTGTTTTTCTTTAGCCATATTTAAGTTATGTTCATTAATTAATTTTGTTTGTTTATTTAACCATAAGTACCATGCTTTTTTAGATATATTATTATATATCTTTTCTCCAATAATACCTGGATATACGCTATATTCTAATCCATTCATATGTATTTGAAAATAACTACAAAAAATTTTTCTTGACATTATATAATTTTTACTTTTATGTATACATGATATGTAATCGTATTATATCAATTATTTATTTTGAATAAACAATTAAATATTAAAATTATTAATGTCTATGAAATATATTAAAAGTTTTATATGTCGCTTTAGAAAAGTAAATAATAATAAAAAAATTATTTTTAATAAGTATTTTAATTTGTTTGAAATAATTTATAAAAATAAAAAAACAAATCTATTTAATATTTTTAAAAATAATAATCCTATTATTATAGATATAGGTTTTGGCACAGGTAATTTATTAAATAATTTATCTCAAGATAATAAAAAATATAATTTTATTGCTATAGATGTTTATTTGCCTGGTATTATTCAATGTTTAAATAATATTTTAATTAAAAAAACTTGTAATATTAAATTTATTTATTATGATGCTTTTTTAGTATTAAAAAATATGATATGTAATGAATCAATAAATATAATTCAATTATATTTTCCAGATCCATGGCCGAAAAATAAACATAAAAAAAAAAGATTATTAAATCAATATTTTATTAATCTAATTTTTAATAGATTACGAAATAATGGATTATTATATATAATGACTGATTGTTATGATTATTATTGTCAAATTAATAATATTATACATAATTTACATTATTATAATTATGTAATATTACATTCTAATGAATATAATAATTTTTATAAAAAAAATATTTTAAAATATTCAAAAACAAAATTTTGGGAAAAAGCAATAAGAAATAATAAAACTATATATATTATTGAATATAAAAAATATTTTTTAATTAAATAAATATTTCTAATAAATTATTTAAAAATAAATATCCTTTGTTTGTTATAATCCAATATTTATCATTTTGTCTCATATATCCTAATTTTATTGCTTGATTTATAAAAGGCAAAACATATTTTAATTTTAATCCTGTAGTTTTTATAAAATCTTCTTTTTTAATATTTTGTAAAAGACGTGTTCTATTTAAAAAAAATTCAAATATTTTATCTTGTGTTTTAAGTATTGTTCTGGAAATAACATAATTACCATTAATATATTGTTTAATACTTTTATTACGTATTGTACGTATAATTTTATTATTATTTGTTATCTTACTATGTGATGCACATCCTAAGCCTAAATAATCTTTATTATACCAATAATTTAAATTATGTTTACATTTATTTAGTTTGTTTTTTGCAAATGAAGAAATTTCATAATGTAAGTAATTATATTTTTTTAAAATATTTTTTCCTGATATAAACATTTTCCATAATATATCATTATTAGGTAAATTTTTAGGTTGATACCTACCAAATAATGTATTTTTTTCAATAGTTAATTGATACCAAGAAATGTGTTCTGGAAATATATTTATTGCACAATTTAAATCTTTTTTTACATCTTTTATAGTTTGATTTGGCAAACCATATATTAAATCTAAATTAATAGTAAAAGATTTATATTTTAATATTTTATATATGGTATTATATACATCTTTATTAGAATGTATTCTACCTAAATTTTTTAAATGCTGATTATTAAAACTTTGTACACCAATAGATATTCTATTAATATCATGTATGCTATATTTTATTATATTTTTAATATTCAAAAGAGTAGGATTCATCTCCATAGAAATTTCTATGTCTTTAGGTATATATATTAATTTTTTAATTTCATATAAAAAATATTGTATAAATTCTGTTTCTATTAAACTAGGTGTACCCCCACCAAAAAAAATACTTGTTATATATATATTCTTTTTAATTATTAAAAGCTCATTTTTTAAATCTATAATTAAATGATCTATATATTTTTTTTGTATTTTCTTGTTGTCTTTATGATATATTAAAGAATAAAAATCACAGTAATAACATTTTTTTATACACCAAGGTATATGTATATATAAACTACAATATAAATATTTATTTGAATACATAGTTATATATTATATAATAAACCAAAATTGTGGAAAAATATCCATAGCTAAAATATTAAGACAATACAAAACTAAACTAATAACAAAAGGAATAACATCAATATTACCAATAGGTAATATAATTTTTTTTATTGGATACATTATTTGATCTGTCAATGTATTTAATATATAATCAAAATCGTTAGCTTTTCTATCAAACCAACTAAATACAGTACGTATAGTAATTAACCAAAAAATTAAATTTCCTAATGATTTAAATAATACAAGAATACCTATAAATATTAATGTAATAAAACTATATAATGGTATAGTTTTTGTATTAAGTAAAACTAATAAAGGGTATTTAATGGTTACTAGAATAAATAAAAGAATTAATGTAGATAATTCAATGTTTTTAATATTAGGTAATAATATTTGAAATGGTTGAATTATTGGTTGAGATATTTTTATAATAAACTGTGCAAAAGTATTATATGTATTTTTTATCGTATAATAAATCCATATACGTAATATACATATTAAAATTAATACATCTATTATATTACGTAATAAAAGAATTATTGCTAACATAGTTTACAACCTCATAAATATATATTTAAAACCTCAATAAATATCATTATATATAAACAAATATTTTTGTTTAATACATGTACTATAAATAATAATTTCATAAAATATACTATATAAATATTAAAATATTATATAATTATTTTATCAAATTAGGTATTATTATTTATTGTTAAACCAACTTTGTAAAATAATAGAAGCTGACATAGAATTAATATTATTTCTTTGTAAGTTTTTCCATCCACCATAAGAAAATAAAATATTTTTTGCTTCTATTGTACTTAATCTTTCATCATGTAATTCTATACAAATATGGTATCTATGTTTTAGACTAGATGCAAATTTTTTTGTTAAAATAGTAATGTATTGTTTACTACCATCCATATTTAATGGCAAACCTACAATAATTTTTTCTGGATTCCAAGTATCAATTAACTTATTAAACATTAACCAATTAATTTTACCGTTTTTACGTTTATTTTTAATAACATTTAATGTATGTGCTATTTTAATAAAAGCATTGCCAACTGCTACACCTATATATTTGGTACCAAAATCAAAAGCTAATATTGTCATATATTTAGTAATATAAATTATTTATTTATATTAATATAATATAAAATATATTTTTTTTATATTATAAACTAAAAAATTTATATATTTAAATATATAAATTAAATAAAATAGTATAATATTGCCTACAAAGAATTTATTATAAAAATATATATTTATATAAATAATATTTATATATTGCTTTATTTGTATTTTATAAGTCATAATAGTAGAATTGTCATTACTTCAATAATGATAAAAATCAATAACATAGGTCCTCTCATAAATATTATATATTAGTAGAGGGTTATTTAAAATTTAAAAATGGGAGACTCTGGTCTAATGCAGAACCAAAGAATCCGTATTCGTCTTAAAGCTTTTGATCATCGTTTAATTGATCAATCAACAGTAGAAATTGTAGAAACTGCTAAACGTACTGGCGCACAAGTTCGTGGTCCTATCCCTTTACCAACTAAAAAAGAAAGGTTTACTATATTAATTTCACCTCATGTTAATAAAGATGCAAGAGATCAGTACGAAATTCGTACTCACAAACGTTTAGTTGATATTATAGAACCTACAGAAAAAACTGTAGATGCATTAATGCGTTTAGATTTAGCTGCTGGAGTCGATGTACAAATAAGCTTAGGATAATACATTTTTTATTAAAAAAAAGTAAAACATTATTTTTTAATGGTGATATAAAATGATTAGTTTAATCGGTAAAAAAATGGGTATGACACGAATTTTTACTGAAGATGGTTTAGCTATTCCAATAACAGTGATTCAATTTGATGATATTTATATTACACAAATAAAAACTATATGTAAAAATGGATATAATGCCATTCAAATGACAACTGGCTCAAAAAAAAATAGTCATATTAATAAAGCTGAAGCAGGCCATTTTGCTAAAGCTAAAATTAATGCCGGATATATTTTATGGGAACATCGTGTACATAATATAAAAAATTATCATATAGGACAAAAAATTGATATTAATGTTTTTAAAAAAATTCATAAAGTAGATATTACTAGTATATCTAAAGGAAAAGGTTTTTCTGGTACTGTAAAAAGATGGAATTTTAGCACTCAAGATGCTAGTCATGGTAATTCTTTATCACATAGAGTTCCTGGATCTATTGGACAGAATCAAACTCCTGGCAAAGTTTTTAAAGGAAAAAAAATGTCTGGACAATTAGGAAATAAAAAGATTACTATTCAAAATTTGCATATTATTAAATTAGATATAGAAAAAAAAATAATACTAATTAAAGGTTCGACTCCTGGATACACAGGACATACAGTGTTAATTAAACCTGCAATTAAACATTATACAATATAAATTTTAATAAAACATCTTGCAGGATAATATAATGAAAATTATAACTAAAGATACTAATAATGAAATTATTATTTCAGATAAAATTTTTAATGTAACTTTTAATAAAGAACTAATACATCAATTAATTAAATACTATCAAACAATAGGCAGACAAGGTACTAAATCACAAAAAACAAGAAGTAACGTTAAAGGTTCTAGTAAAAAACCATGGAAACAAAAAGGTACTGGGAAAGCTAGAGCAGGTTCGGTTAAAAGTCCTATTTGGCGTTCTGGTGGTGTAACTTTTGCTGCAACAAATAAAATATATACACAAAAAATAAATAAAAAAATGTATCGTTGTGCTTTAAAAAGTATTTTTTCAGAATTATTAAGAACAAATAGATTAATTATAGTAACAAACTTTTTTATATCACAACCTAAAACAAAAATATTAGTTAATAAATTAAAAGAATTATTACTTAATAAAGTAGTAATTATAACAACTATGATAGATCAAAATTTATTTTTATCTTCACGTAATTTATATAATGTTACATTATTTAATTCTATTAATATTAATCCCATACATTTAATATATAAAGAAAAAACTTTAATAACTACTCAAGCTATTAAACATTTAGAAGAAAGATTATTAACATGATAAAAGAAAATTATTTTAAAATTTTAAAATTTCCTCATATGTCAGAAAAATCATCTATAATGAAGGAAAAAAACAATATTATTGTAATTAAAATTTTAAAAACTGCTACAAAGAAAGAAATTTTCATATCTCTCACAAAAATTTTTAATGTAAAAATTAAAAATATAAATACATTAATAATAAAAGGAAAATATAAAAAGAATAAAAATAATCATTATTATGAAAGTAATTGGAAAAAAGCTTATATAACTTTAGAAAAAAAATATAATATTGATTTTAATATTAATATAAATTAATAAGGATAAATAAATATTAAATATGGCTATTAAAAAATATAAACCAACGTCTCCAGGTCGTCGTCATATGATAAAAGTTATTAATCCTTTTTTATACAAAGGACAACCTTGGAAAGCAAAAATCGCAAAAAAAAATAAATCTGGTGGCAGAAATAATTATGGACATATTACTACTAGACATATTGGAGGTGGACACAAAAAATCATATCGTATTATAGATTTTAAAAGAAATAAAGATAATATCTTAGGTTCTATTGAACGTATTGAGTATGATCCTAATAGATCAGCACATATAGCATTAATAAAATATAAAGATGGTGAAAGACGTTATATACTATCACCTAAATATTGTAAAATAGGTGATCTGATAGAATCAGGTAATAATATTGATATAAAAATAGGTAATACATTACCTATGAAAAATATTCCAGTAGGCACAGTATTACATAATATAGAAATGAAACCTAATAAAGGGGGACAATTGGCAAGGTCTGCAGGATCATATGCACAATTAATATCTAAAGAAAATTTTTATGTGACATTGCGATTACGCTCAGGAGAAATAAGAAAAATTCAAGCAAAATGTCGAGCTACTATAGGAGAAGTTGGGAATAATGAGCATATGTTAAAAACATATGGTAAAGCTGGTGCTAAACGTTGGCAAGGTATTAGACCAACGGTTCGTGGAACAGCTATGAATCCTATTGATCATCCACATGGTGGTGGTGAAGGTAAAAATTTTGGGAAACATCCAGTTACACCATGGGGTATACAAACAAAAGGAAAAAAAACTAGAAAAAACAAACAAACTAATAAATATATTATTAAATTTCGTCATAAATAAAATTATATAAGGTGTAAAATATGCCACGTTCTTTAAAAAAAGGTCCTTTCATTGATAAACATTTATTAAAAAAAGTTGAAAATAATATTAGTATGGGTGGTAAGAAAAAAATATTACGTACTTGGTCTAGACGTTCTACAATATTACCTAATATGATTGGTTTAACTATATCGGTTCATAATGGACGTCATCATTTACCAATATTTATTTCTGATGAGATGGTAGGACATAAATTAGGTGAATTTGCGCCTACTAGAACATATAGAGGGCATACTGCTGATAGAAAAATAAAAAAAGTTTAAAAAATATTTATAACTTTATCTTATACACATTTATAAAGAGGTATAATGGAAATTATTGCAAAACATAAATATGCACGTTCTTCTGCACAAAAATTACGATTAATTGCTAATTTAATTCGAGGAACTAATATTGCAAAAGCATTAGATATATTAAATTTTTCTAATAAAAAAGCTGCTGTATTAATTAAAAAAGTTCTAAATTCTGCTATAGCAAATGCTGAACATAATTATGGATTAGATATTGATAATTTAATTATATTAAAAATTTTTATAGATATAGGAACAAATATGAAACGTATTATGCCGCGCGCAAAAGGACGTTCAGATCGTATTTTAAAATATACTAGTCATATTACTATTGTTTTATCAAATATTAAATAGGAAAATAGATTAATGGGTCAAAAAACACATCCTAATGGTTTACGTTTAGGTATTATAAAAACATGGAATTCAACTTGGTTTGCAAATAAAAAAAATTTTGCACACTATTTGTATAGTGATTATCAAGTTAGACAATATTTATATAAAAAATTAATAAAAGCTTCTATTTCTAATATTATTATTGAACGTCCTTCAAAAAGTATTAAAGTAACTATTCATACAGCACGTCCTGGAATAGTTATAGGAAAAAAAGGAGAAGATGTTGAAAAATTAAGAATAAAAATAGCTCAAATAACTCAAGTACCAGCACAAATTAATATTACAGAAATTAGAAAGCCTGAATTAGAAGCTAAATTAGTAGCAGAAATTATAGCAGTACAATTAGAAAAACGCATTATGTTTAGAAGAGCTATGAAACGAGCAGTACAAAATGCTATGCGATTAGGTGCTAAAGGAGTTAAAGTAGAAGTTAGTGGTCGTTTGGGTGGTGTAGAAATAGCTCGTACAGAATGGCATAGAGAGGGTAGAGTACCATTACATACTTTAAGAGCTAATATAGATTATAGTTGTACAGAAGCTAATACAACATTTGGCATTATTGGTGTTAAAGTATGGATTTTTAAAGGAGAAATTTTACAAAAATCTCTTGACGATAAAAAAAATATAAAATCTGATTTTAAAACATATAAAAAATATCGTTCAGGACGTAAATAATTGAGGTTTTTATATTATGTTACAACCAAAACGTACAAAATTTCGTAAAATGCAGAAAGGTAGGAATAGAGGCATTATTATAGGAATGGAACTTGCTTTTGGAACTTATGGATTAAAAGCTATTAGTAGAGGTCGTATTACATCAAAACAAATTGAGTCTGCTAGAAGAGCTATTAGTAGATCTATAAAAAGACAAGGAAAAATTTGGATTAGAATTTTCCCAGATAAACCTATTACAAAAAAACCCTTAGAAGTACGTATGGGAAAGGGAAAGGGAAATGTAGAATATTGGGTATCGTTAATACAACCAGGAAGAATATTATACGAAATTGATGGAGTATCAGAAAATATAGCAAGAGATGCCTTACGTTTAGGTGCTTCTAAATTACCAGTAAAAACTATTTTTTTAAATAAATCTTAAATAATTATAAATATATGAATGTAAAAAATTTTAAAAATAAAACATCAAAAGAAATTAAACAAGAATTACTAAGTATTTCTAGAGAACTATTTAATTTAAAAATACAATTAAATGCTGGACAATTAAAACAAACACATTTATTAAAAACAGCTAGAAAAAATATTGCACGTATTAAAACAATTTTATCACAAAAAAATATTTTGCAAGGTTAATTTAATGAATACTAATGTAAGAACCTTAAAAGGTACAGTTATTAGTAATAAAATGAATAAAACTATTGTAGTAAAAATTAATAGATTAATTAAACATCCTATTTATGGTAAATTTATAAATCGTACAACAAAATTACATGTTCATGATGCAAATAATATTTGTCATATAGGAGATATTGTAGAAATTAAAGAATGTAAACCTTATTCTAAAACTAAAGCTTGGACTTTAGTTAATATTATAAACCAATCAATAATATAAAATATACAATATTTTTTATTTTAAAAAGTTGTATTTTTTACAACAATTTTTATTAAAACTAAATTATTATAATATGTTTTCATACATATTATTTAATTATAGAGATATATATTATGATACAAGAACATACTATATTAAATGTAGCTGATAATTCAGGTGCTCGTAGTGTAATGTGTATAAAAGTTTTAGGTGGTTCTAAACGTCGTTATGCTAACATTGGTGATATAATCAAAATTACTATTAAAGAAGCAATACCAAGAGGTAAAGTAAAGAAAGGAGATGTACTAAAAGCCGTTATAGTCAGAACAAAAAAAGGTATTAGACGTTTTGATGGTTCACTGATTCGTTTTGATCATAATGCTTGTGTCTTATTAAATGATACTAATGAACAATTAATTGGTACTAGAGTATTTGGTCCTATAACTAGAGAGTTAAGAAATGACAAATTTATGAAAATAATTTCTTTAGCTCCAGAAGTTATTTAACATATAAGAGAAATAAATTAATGGCTAGTAAATTACATGTTAATGATATGGTTATTATCTTAACAGGAAAAGATAAAGGTAAAAAAGGATGTATTATATCCTTTAAAAAAAAACAATACGTTATTGTAAAAGGAATAAATCTTGTTAAAAAACATAATAAACCTAATCCTAAAAATTCATCTGCAGGTGGTATTATTATAAAAGAAGCATACATACATATTTCTAATATTGCTATTTTAAATATTAAAACTGGGAAACCAGATCGTATTGGTTTTAAAATATCTCAAGGTAAAAAAGTACGTTATCTAAAATCTAATAATGAAATTATTTAAAATAGGAAATACTATTTTATGTCAAAAATATATCATGAATATAAAAAAAAAATAATTCAACAATTAATGTTACAATTTAAATATCATTCTATTATGCAAGTTCCTTGTATAAAAAAAATTACCTTAAATATGGGAGTAGGTAAAGTTACTAATAATAAGAAATTATTAGATGCTGCTATTAATGATTTAATGCTTATTAGTGGTCAGAAACCATTCAAAACTAAATCTAGAAAATCTATTTCAGGTTTTAAAATTAGACAAGGTGATTTTATTGGATGTAAAGTAACATTACGTAAAATGAGAATGTGGAATTTTTTTGAACGTTTATTATGGATAGCTATTCCAAGAATTAGAGATTTTAGAGGTTTTTCACCTAAATCATTTGATGGTTATGGTAATTATAATATAGGTATAAAAGAACAAATTATTTTTCCTGAAATTGATTTTGATAAAATTGATCAAATTCGTGGTTTAGATATAAATATTTATACAAATGCTATGTCTAATAAAGAAGGATATGCTTTATTATCTGCATTTAATTTTCCATTTAAAACATAAAGGTTATGATATATGGCAAAAGAATCTATTAAAGCACGTGAAAATAAACGTATAAAATTATGTAAAAAATTTTTTTTACGTAGAAAAAAATTAAAACAAATTATTTCTAATATCAAAGTTACAGATAAAATGCGTTGGGATGCGGTTTTTAAATTACAATCATTACCAAGAGATTCTAGTTTTTCTAGACAAAGAAATAGATGCAAACTAACTGGTAGACCACATGCTTATTTAAGAAAATTTGGATTAAGTAGAATAAAATTAAGAGAAGCGGCTATGAAAGGTGATATACCAGGCTTACGTAAAGCAAGTTGGTAAACATATAAACAAATAATATATTATAGGATATTTTAATATGAGTATACAAGATCCTATTGCTGATATGTTAACACGTATTCGTAATGGTCAGTTATCTAAAAAACCTGAAATTATTATACAATATTCAAAATTTAAAAAATCTATTGTTGAAGTTTTAAAACAAGAAGGATATATAAAAGATTTTTGTGTAATACAAAACAATTATATGCAATTAAAAATTAATTTAAAATATTTTAAAGGTTATGGAGTTATTGAACAAATAAATTATATTAGTAAACCAGGATTAAGAATATATAAAAAAAAACATACATTACCTAAAGTTATGGCTGGATTAGGTGTTGCTATCATTTCTACATCTCAAGGTATTATGACAGATTATACAGCTCGTAAGTATGGCATTGGTGGTGAAATTATTTTTTATATTTCTTAATATAAGTAAAAGGTATATAAATGTCTAGAATAGCTAAAAAACCAATAATCATTCCTAATGATATACAAGTTATGATGAATAATAATACCATTAACATACAAGGTATAAAAGGTGTATTAAAAAAAAAAATTCATAAATCAGTAAATATTCTTATAGAAAAAAATAAAATTATATGTCTTCCTAAAGATAATAAACGTAATTCTTGGGCACATGCAGGTACTTCTTGTTCTATAATTAATTCTATGATTATAGGTATCACACAAGGATTCACAAAAAAATTAATATTATTTGGTATTGGTTATAAAGTTAGTATTAATAATAATATTATAGATTTAATATTAGGTTTTTCACATCACGTATTCTATACATTACCTAATGGTATTACAGGTAAATGTTATAATACTAATGAAATTATATTATATGGTTTCGATAAACAATTGCTAGGACAAGTTGCATCTGATATTAGAGCTTATAAAAAACCAGAACCTTATAAGGGTAAAGGAATACGTTATGAACATGAAATAGTACGAATTAAAGAAACTAAAAAAAAATAGGAGATAAATAAATATATATTATGAATAATAATAAATATATTGCTCGAATTAAAAGAGCAACTAAATTACGTAAAAATTTAGTTAATAACAATATTCGTTTAGTTGTACATCGTACTGCACGACATATATATGCACAAATAATTTCTGCAAATAATAAAGTATTAGTTACTGCTTCTACTTTAGAAAAATGTCATAAAAAAACATTATTATATACTGGCAATATAAAATCAGCTACTTTAATAGGACAATTAATAGCTATTAAAGCTATTAAAAAAGGTATTACTAAATTAACATTTGATCGTTCAGGTTATAAATTTCATGGACGCATTAAATCATTAGCAATAGCAGCACGTAATAATGGGTTGAACTTTTAATATTATAATATTAAGGAATTATAATGATAAATTATGATAAAAAAAATAATCATTATGAACTAAAAGAAAAATTAATTACTGTGAATAGAGTGTCTAAAACTGTTAAGGGTGGTCGAGTTTTTTCATTTACAGCACTAACAGTAGTAGGTAATGGTAAAGGTCGTGTAGGTTATGGCTATGGTAAAGCAAAAGAAGTGCCTAATGCAATACAAAAAGCAATGGAACGTGCTAAAAAAAATATGATAAATATTTTTTTAATTAATAATACTATACAATATCCTATACAAGGATATCATACAGGTTCTTATATATTTATGAAACCGGCATATGAAGGAACAGGGATTATTGCTGGTGGTGCTATGCGATCAGTATTAGAAGTAGCTGGTATTTATAATATTTTAGCTAAAACTTATGGATCTACAAATCCTATAAATGTTGTTAAAGCAACAATAAAAATTTTATCTAATATAAAAAATATTAATATTATTGCAGCTAAAAGAAATAAAACTATTCAAGAAATACAAAGGCATATTAAACAATGTTAAAAAATATTTATATTACACAAACTAAAAGTGCTATAGGTAGAATACCTAAACACCAACGTATTTTAATAAGTCTAGGTTTAAAACACATAAGACATACAGTAATTAAAAAAAAAACACCTACTATTTTAGGTATGATACGTAAAATTTCTTATATGGTAAAAGTGAGTGAATAATATGTATTTAAATACTTTTTATACAGAACGTGGAAATAAACGTAATAAAAAACGAGTGGGTCGTGGTATAGGATCAGGTTTAGGAAAAACTTGTGGGAAGGGTCATAAAGGACAAAAATCACGTTCTGGATGTAAAATTAATAGATCTTTCGAAGGTGGTCAAACACCTTTAAATAGAAGACTTCCAAAATTTGGTTTTATATCTAGAAAACAAAAAAAATTTCAAGAAATAAGATTAAATGAATTATCTAAAATAGATGGTAATGATATTAATTTATCAATACTTAGATCTTTTAAAATTATTAATAGAAAAATTAAATATGTAAAAATTATTAATACTGGCAATATTAATAAATTTAAAAATATTATTAAATTAAAATGTACAAGTAGTGTGAAAAAAATATTAATACAGTTAGGTGGTAACATTAAGGAATAAACAAATACATGACCACATCATTTAAACAAATAAATTTACAAAGTACTCAAAAAGGTTTATATGAATTAAAAAAAAGATTTATATTTTTTATATTTGCAGTAATCATTTTTCGTATAGGTTCATTTATTCCTATACCTGGCATTAATGTTAATATATTACATAATATATTTTATAAACAAAATAATACTATATTAAATTTATTTAATATATTTTCTGGAGGATCTTTAAGTAGATCATCAGTATTTGTTTTAGGTGTTATGCCATATATTTCATCTTCTATTATTTTTCAATTATTAACATCTATACATCCTAAACTTATAGCTTTAAAAAGAGAAGGTGAATCTGGCCAAAAAAAAATTAATAAATATATTAAATATACTGCATTAACATTATCTATTATTCAATCATTAGGTATAACTACTGGGCTACCTCATATTCCTGGTATGGAAAATGTAGTATTACAATCAGGTATAATTTTTGTTATTGTATCTATGTTAACATTAATTACTGGTACTATGTTTTTAATGTGGTTAGGCAATCAAATTACCAATAGAGGTATTGGTAATGGAGTATCTATTATGATAGTTATAGGTATTTTGTCTAGTTTACCATCACAAATTCAACAAACTTTAGAAAAATTACAATATAATTTTTTAAATTTATTATTAATGTTTTTAATGTGTTTAGTAATATTATTTATGGTATTTGTAATTGTATTTATAGAAAGTGGACAAAGAAAAATTCTTGTACATTATGCCAAACAAAATTATAATAAATATATTTATAATATAAAAAATAATACACATTTACCTTTAAAACTTAATATGTCTGGAGTTATACCAACTATTTTTGCAGCCAGTATTATCTTGTTTACTTCTACTATATTATTTTGGTGTAGTTATGTCTTTAAATCATATATATTTTATAATATAGCTATATCTTTACAACCAAGTAGACCATTATATATTATGTTATATATATCATCTATTGCTTTTTTTTGTTTTTTCTATACTATTATTATTTTTAATCCAAAAGAAACTGCTAATAATTTAAAAAAAACAGGAGCTTATATTCCAGGAATACGTCCTGGTATGCAAACTGCAAAATATATTACTAAAATTCTTATTAGATTAAACTTTGCAGGAAGTTTATATATTAGTTTTATATGTCTTATACCTACTGTTATACATAGTTTAACAAATATTTCTTTTTATTTAGGAGGTACATCATTACTTATTGTTGTAGTAGTTATTATGGAGTTTATTACACAAGTACAAACAATTATCATGTCTTCACAATATGAATCTATAATGAAAAAAATTAATTTTAAAACAAAATAATTATTTAAAATATAAGGAATATGTAATGAAAGTTCGTGCTTCTGTAAAAAAAATATGTCGTAATTGTAAAATTATTCGGAGAAATAGAGTTATTCATGTATTTTGTACAACTGATCCTAAACATAAACAAAGACAAGGGTAAAAATCTATTATAATAAATATATAGGAGTTTAAAAAAAAATATGATTCGTATCGCAGGCACCAATATACCAGATAATAAACGTACTGTTATTGCTATTAAATATATTTATGGTATAGGTGCATCTAATTCTATAAAAATTTGTAAAACTATTAATATTGCACCTAATACTAAAATTAACCAATTAAGTACTAAACAAATTGATTTATTAAGAAATGAAATTGCAAAATTTACAGTAGAAGGAGATCTAAGGAGAAAAATTAATTTAAATATTAAAAGATTAATAGATTTAGGATGTTATCGTGGTTTAAGACATCGTAAAGGATTACCTGTTAGAGGACAACGAACTAAAACTAATGCACATACTAGTAAAAAATATAACAAATCTTTTAAAAGATAATTTATTTTTATAGGTAAAATATTATGATTAAAATAAAATCAACAAAATTAGCTAAATCTAAAAAAAATACCAGAAAAAATATTATAGATGGTATCGCACATATTCATGCATCATTCAATAATACTATTGTAACTATTACAGATCGTCAAGGTAATGTTTTAGGTTGTGCTACAGCTGGAGGTTCTGGTTTCAGAGGTTCAAGAAAATCAACACCTTTTGCAGCACAAATTGCAGCAGAAAAATGTGCAGAAAATATAAAAAATTATGGTATTAAAAATTTAGAAGTTATGGTTAAAGGTCCTGGACCAGGTAGAGAATCTACTATAAGAGCATTAAATAATTCAGGATTCAATATTACTAATATTACTGATGTTACACCTATACCACATAATGGTTGTAGACCTCCTAAAAAAAGAAGAGTTTAAATATATTTAATTATACTAAAGAGAAGAACATATAATGGCAAAATATTTAGGTCCTAAATTAAAATTAAGTAGAAGAGAGGGAACAGATTTATTTTTAAAATCTAATGTACGTGATATTAATTCTAAATGTAAATTAGAACAAATACCAGGACAACATGGTATGAAAAAACCCCGATTATCTGATTATGGTATACAATTAAGGGAAAAACAAAAAGTACGTAGGATATATGGTGTTTTAGAAAAACAATTTCATAATTATTATAAAACAGCTTTACGTATGAAAGGTAATACAGGATATAATTTACTTTGTTTATTAGAACAAAGATTAGATAATATAGTTTATAGAATGGGATTTAGTGTTACAAGAGCAGAAGCTAAACAATTAATTTCACATAAATCTATTAAAGTTAATCATAGAATAGTTAATATTGCATCTTATAAGGTTAATGTAAAAGATATTATTTCTATTACTGACAAGGCTCAGAAACAATTAAGAATTATTGCTGCTATTGATTTAGCAAAAAAATCTGAAAAACCATCTTGGTTAGATATAGATACTATAAAAAAAACTGGTATATTTAAAAAATTACCTGAACGTTCTGATTTATCACCAGATATTAATGAACATTTAATAGTTGAATTATATTCAAAATAATTATATATAAAATAGAGAGAATAAAAATGCAATATAATTCTATAACAAAATTTTTACGACCACGTTTAGTAGATATTAAATATATTAATACTTCTACAGTAAAAATAATATTAGAACCTTTAGAACGTGGTTTTGGTCATACTTTAGGAAATGCATTAAGACGTATTTTATTATCTGCTATGCCAGGATATGCGGTTACTTCGGTAGAAATTGAAGGAGTATTACATGAATTTAGTACCAAAGAAGGTATTAAAGAAGATATTATTGAAATTTTATTAAATTTAAAACAATTAGCAGTAAAATTAAAAGATAATAAAACAGAAGCAATATTATATTTAGATAAATCTGGTATTGGTGTTGTCAAAACTGCTGATATTATACATAATAATGATGTAGAAATTATTAATCCTGATCATATTATTTGTAATATTACTGATAATAATACTAATATTAAAATGAAAATAAAAGTAGAACAAGGAAGAGGATATACAGCAGCTCATACAAAAATACAAGATAAATCATTAAATATAAATAATCCTATTGGAGTATTATTTATTGATGCATCTTATAGTCCTATTGAACGAGTAATTTATCATGTAGAATCTTCAAGAGTTAAGCAAAGAACTGATTTAGATAAATTAATTATTGAAATGGAAACTAATGGTACTATAGATCCTGAAGAAGCTATTAGAAGAGCTGCTACTATTTTATCTGAACAACTAAAAGCTTTTGTTAATTTAAGTGATATACAACAACCCGAAATTAAAGAAGAAAAACCTGTATTTGATCCTGTTTTATTACGTTCTGTAGATGATTTAGAATTAACAGTACGTTCTGCAAATTGCTTAAAAGCAGAATCTATACAATTAATTGGGGATTTAGTACAACGCACAGAAGTAGAATTGTTAAAAACACCTAATTTAGGAAAAAAATCTTTAACAGAAATTAAAGATGTATTGGCTACTAGAGGATTAACATTAGGTATGAGATTAGAAAATTGGTTATCTGTTAATAAAAATATAGATTCAAAAAAAGAAAATTAAAATTTTTTATAAAAGGAATAAATATGCGTCATTGTAAAACTGGTCGTTATTTTAATATGAATCACAGTCACCGTCATTCTATGTTATATAATTTAATTAATTCTTTAATTGATAAAGAAATTATTAAAATAACTTTAGCTAGGGCTAAAGAACTTAGAAGGATAATAGAACCGTTAATTACTAAAGCAAAAATTAATTCTATTGCTAATAAAAGATTTATTCGTTCTAAAATTAATAATAAAAAAAATGTTATAAAATTATTTAATGTTTTAGCCCCAAAATTTAAAAATAGACCTGGTGGTTATACTCGTATTGTGAAGTGTGGATTTAGAAATGGTGATAAAGCTCCTATAGCTTATATAGAATTATTAGAAAGAATAAATAAATAAATGGTCTATTATTTATAGACATAATGAACTATGTTTTAATATATCACCTTTTATAAAAATATTTTTATTTTTAATAAAATTTAAAAAATTAGTTATGTCCATAATTCTTTTATTACATGGTTGAATAATTTTAATATTTATAATACCATTAATGGTATTAATTTGTATTCCATTTTTTTGTATGGATAATATCATTCCTGGTATATTATTATCAGAATCATAATATTCTGCATCATATATTTTATATCTTTCATTATAAGCTATAAAATATGCTCCAGGATAGGGATTAAAAGCACGTATCATACATAATATATTTTGTGCTGGTAATAACCAATTAATTTCACATTCTGATTTATGTATTTTATTTGCATAAGTAGGAATAACATTTTTTGTATTTTGTTTAAATATATTTATTTTATGTTTTCTATAAATTTTTTTTAATATATATAAAATACCTTGTAACCCTAATTTAGATAAATTATTAAATAATGTACCATATGTGTCATAACTTTTAATCTTATATTCTACTTGATAAATAATATCTCCATGATCTAATAATTCATCCATTTTAATGATACTAATTCCTGTTTTATTATCATTAGCTAATAATGCTCTTTGTATGGGAGCAGCTCCGCGCCAACGTGGTAATAATGATGCATGTATATTAACACAAAATATATTAGGAATATTTAATATATGTTGCGAAATTATAATACCATAATCTACCACAATAATAATATCACATTTATATTTTTTAATATAATTTATAAATTTAATATTATTTGGATCTAATGGTTGTAATATATCTATTTTATATTTTAATGCTATTTTTTTTACTGGATTTATAGTTAATTTATGTCCTCTATGAGCATAAGTATCAGGTTTGGTTATAATACAAGATATTTTATATTGTTTTATAATACCTGTTAAATGTATCGATGCAAATAAAGATGTCCCCATAAAGATAATATTCATTATATTTTATATTTAACTGTTATTTATTTAAAATTTTATTTAATTTATCATAAATACGTTGATATTTTATATTCGATAAATAATCAATAAATAAAATACCATTTAAATGATCAATTTCATGTTGTATACAACAGGATAATAAATTTTCTAGTTCTATTTCGATTTTTTTATTTTGTAAATTAAATGCACTTATTTTAATTTTTTTATGTCTTAAAACATAATATCTTTGTTTAGGTATAGATAAACATCCTTCTAAACTATTTATTTTATTTGATGTATATGATATAATTTCGGGATTAATATATACACATGGTTTATTTTGTTTTAATGAAATATCTGTTACTATAATACGTTTATGAATTCCTATTTGCGTGGCAGCTAAACCAATACCTCCTTCTTTATACATAATATCTAACATTTTTTGGCTTAAATAATGAATTTTTTTATCAATATTATTGATAATTTTTGCATGTACACGTAACTGATTATTTGGAAAATATATTAATTTCATTATTAATTTAATAATTTTTATATTTATATAAAATAATTATTATGTATTTTTATTAAAAATTATGATGAATTTTATTTAATACATAATGGAAATATTTTAATATTATATTATTCATTTATAATTTTATCAATTTTTTTTATTAAATTATGAATATAAATTGTTTTATACGAGTATTACAATTAGGAGAAATTATTGCTTATCCTACAGAATCTGTATTTGGTTTAGGATGTGATCCAGATAATAAAAAGGCTGTATATAAACTTTTATCTATAAAACAACGTAGTGTAAATAAAGGATTAATTTTAGTTACAGGAAATTATCAACAATTATTAAAATATATTAATATTGATATTTTATCAATAAAACAAAAACAATATATATTATCCACATGGCCGGGAATGTTAACTTGGACTATACCTACTTCATTATATACACCAAAATGGTTAACTGGACAATTTCAAACTATTGCAGTACGTGTAACTAATTTTTATTTAATAAAACAAATATGTAATGCTTTTGGTAAGCCTATTATATCTACTAGTGCTAATATTAGTGGTCATAAACCATGTTTAACTGCTAAAGAAGTTTTTGATGTATTTAAAACTAAAATATTTATTATTAAAGGAAATGTAGGAGGTTATAACCCATCAGAAATTAAACATAGTTTAACAAATCAAATTATTCGAAAAGGTTAATAACATGAGAAAATTCGCAGTATTAGGCAATCCTATTGCACACAGTAAATCGCCATTAATACATAAATTATTTTCTGAACAAATAGGCGTAAAACAAGAATATATTAAAATATATGTACCATTAAATTATTTTAACAAAAAATTATTAGATTTTTTTAAAGATGGAGGATATGGAGCTAATATTACAATACCATTTAAAGAAGAGGCATATAAAATATGTAATATGTTAACTGTTAGAGCTAAAAATAGTGGTGTAGTTAATACTACAAAAGTAGTTAATAAAAAAATCTTAGGTGATAATACTGATGGTATTGGATTTTTTAATGATTTAAAAAAAAAATTTACTTTTTATCATAAAAATATACTTATATTAGGTGCTGGAGGTGCAGCAAAGGGTATTATAAGTTTTTTAAAAGATTTAAATTGTAATATTACAATTGTAAATCGTACATTTATAAATGCACAAAATATTATATTATTTTTTAAAAATATTCCACAATTACATTGTATATCTCTACAAGATTTTCAAAAAACTAATATTATATATCATAAATATGATTTAATAATTAATGCCACATCTAGTAGTATGAATCATACAATATTAGAACTTCCTAATAATATTATTCATCCTAAAATTTTTTGTTATGATATTTTTTATAGTAAAAAATTGACTCCTTTTTTAAAATGGTGTTATAACAATGGTACAAATAATTTATTTAATGGAATAGGTATGTTAGTAGAACAAGCAGCTTATTCTTTTAAATTATGGTATGGTATAAAACCAAATACAAACAATGTTATTCAATATTTACAAAATAAAATTATATAGATAATTTTATTATATTAAATATAATATGTTGTATTTGCAATAGGAGATTTAAAGATGGTTTATAAATTACCATTATTATCATATGATTATAATGCTTTAGAACCTTTTTTTGATGAGCAAACTATGTTTATACATCATACTAAACATCATCAAAATTATATTAATAATACTAATATAATATTAAAGCAAAATAATATAAAAGATATAAATATTAATACTTTATTATCTAAAATTAATAATTTTTCATTAACAGAACAACAAAAAATATCACTATATAATAATGCAGGAGGACATGCTAATCATAGTTTTTTTTGGACAATTTTAAAAAAAAATATTACCCCTAATAATATTATATCTGAAATTTTAACACATCATTTTGGTAGTATAGATAATTTTAAACAAGAATTTGAACAAAAAGCTTTAAATTTTTTTGGTTCTGGTTGGATTTGGTTAGTTTCTATAAATAATAAATTAAAAATTACTACTACTATTAATCAGTATAATCCTTTAATGCATATTAAAACAAATAATTTTATAGGTAGTTATCCTTTAATAGGATTAGATTTATGGGAACATGCTTATTATTTAAAGTATCAAAATCAAAAAAATTTATATATTCAATCATTTTGGAATGTTTTAAATTGGGATAAAGTAACAGAATTATTTTTAAATAAAAATTAAATTTTATATGATATACTTTATATTATTAATAATATAAAGTATATTTTTTATTAATATCTAGAAATATTTTTTAATAATTTTATTATTTGTTTTTTTATAGAGATAAAATATGGTAGGTTATGCATTAGAAATAATAGATTTAACTAAAATTTATATAAATAAATATCCAGCATTAAACCAATTAAGTTTAAATGTAAATATAGGTGATTTTTATGCTTTATTAGGACCAAATGGTGCTGGAAAAACTACTATGATAGGTATTATCAGTTCTTTAATAGATAAAACTTCCGGTATAGTTAAAGTATTTGATTTTGATATTATAAAAAATAATTTTCAAGCAAAAAAAACAATAGGATTAGTACCGCAAGAATTTAATTTTAATCCTTTTGAAACAGTAATACAAATTTTAATGTATCAAGCAGGATATTATGGTGTACAGCAAAAAATAGCATATACTAAAATAAAAAAATATTTAAAGATGTTAAAATTATGGGATAAAAGACATGTACAAGCTAGAAAATTGTCAGGAGGAATGAAACGTTGTTTAATGATTGTACGTGCTTTAATACATAATCCTAAATTGTTAATTTTAGATGAACCTACTGCTGGAATTGATATTGAATTAAGACATTATTTATGGTCTTTTTTTACTAAAATTAATCAAGAAAATAATATTACTATAATTTTAACCACTCATTATTTAGAAGAAGCTGAATTTTTATGCCGTAATATAGGTATTATTAATAATGGTATTTTGATTGAGAATTGTTCTATAAAACATTTATTTAAAAAATTAAAATCAGAAATTTTTATATTAAATTTTTATAATATTAATAATAATAAACCTAAAATTTATGAATATAAACATAAATTTATTGATAATAATACATTAGAAATTGTAGTAATGCAGGAACAAGGTTTAAATAATTTATTTAAACAATTTATTAATCAAAATATTAATATTATTAGTATTAAAAATAAACATAATAGATTAGAAACATTTTTTATGGATTTTACTAAAAAAATTAATCAGGATATAAAATAAAATAATGTTAAATGTAAATTTAATTGCATTAAAAACAATATGGATTAAAGAAATTAATCGTTTTCGTCGTATTTGGATCCAAACATTAATACCACCTATTATGACTATAACTTTATATTTTATAATATTTGGTAATTTAATGGGTTCACATATTGAGAAATTAAATGGGTTTAGTTATATACAATTTATTATACCAGGATTAATTATGATGAGTATGATTAATAATTCATATTCTAATGTAGCATCATCTTTTTTTAGTGCAAAATTTCAACATAATATAGAGGAATTATTAATTGCACCTGTTTCTACTCATATTATTATTTTAGGATATATAGGAGGAGGTATTTTTAGAAGTTTAATTATTGGTACAATTTTATTATTAATATCTACATTATTTATATCTTTTAAAATATATTCTTGGTTTTTTCTTATTATAATTTCGTTATTAACTTCTATATTATTCTCTTTATCTGGTTTATTAAATGCAATTTTTGCAAAAGATTTTGACGATATTAATTTTATACCAACATTTATTCTAACTCCATTAACATATTTAGGTGGAGTTTTTTATTCAACTTCTATTTTACCAATTTTTTGGCAAAAATTATCAAATTTTAATCCTATTTTTTATATTGTTTCTGGATTTAGATATAGTTTTTTAGGTATACATAATATATCAGTATGGAATACTATTTTTTTAATAATTATGTTTATTTTTATAATATATATTTATTGTTGGAATATAATACAAAAAAGACAAAAATTAAAAATTTAAAAATTAAAACTTATTTATATTTAATTGGTAATAATTAATATTTTACTATTTTATAATTTTTTAATTAAATATATTTTATTATTCTATTATTTGTTTTTCTCTAATTTCTGATAAAGTTTTACAATCAATACATAAATTTGCTATTGGACTCGCTTCTAATCTTTTAATGCCTATTTCTATACCACATAAATCACAATAACCAAAACCATTAGTATTAATTTTTTTTAATGTATATTCAATTTGTTTAATAAGTTTTTGTTCTCTTTCTTGAGTACGTAATGTTAAATTAAATTCTTCTTCTTGTACTGCTCTATCTATTAAATCAGGGAAATTAATGGTTTTATTTTTCATATAATTCATCGTTATATTTTTTTTATTTTTTAGTTTTTTACACCATGATTCTAGTATCACTTTAAAATGTGAAATTTGTTTATGATTCATATATTTTTCATTATGTTTTAATTTATAAGGCAATACACCAGCAATAGATAAAATATTTAAAGATGATAATATATGGTTTTTTTTCATACTGTATGTCCATAATTAAATTAATTTTATTTTTTTATTATTTATAATTAAATTATATTTATTAATATATAAAATATAATGTGTGAAATATGCATTGCATTATATTAATTTTTATTTCTTATGTCAAAAAAAATATATAAAAATAACATAT
Source organism: Enterobacteriaceae endosymbiont of Neohaemonia nigricornis (assembly GCF_012571795.1). Taxonomy (NCBI): domain Bacteria; kingdom Pseudomonadati; phylum Pseudomonadota; class Gammaproteobacteria; order Enterobacterales; family Enterobacteriaceae; species Enterobacteriaceae endosymbiont of Neohaemonia nigricornis. The sequence continues at coordinate 271,507 of NZ_CP046222.1, read as the reverse complement.
AAATATACTTGTAAAATTATTATTTATAATATAGAATTATATATGTTAAATTTGATAACTTGTAATAAAAATATATACAAATTGTATCATTTCTTGTATATTATAGAAATTCGTAATACTTATTTTATAAAGGTTTTAATTTACATGAATAATAATACGATATCCTTAATTAATTTAACAGATATAGAATTTCAATCTAAAATTAATTTAGATGTATTTGTATTAGTAGATTTTTGGGCTGAATGGTGTAATCCATGTAAAATGTTTACTGAAGTTTTAATTTCTACTAAATTACAATATCCAAACATCATTTTTACTAAATTAAATATTGAGAAATATCCAAATATAGCACAAAAATATAATATTCGTAGTATACCAACAGTTTTTTTATTTAAAAATGGTAAAATTATTGATCATATAATAGGTTCTATGAATAAACAACAGTTGAAACAATTTTTAGATAAAAATTGTTCTTAATAAGATATATTTATTTTTGTAAATTTTTTATATAAAATATTTTATATATATTATTTTTATAGGAGATATGTATTATTATGAAAATTTAATTATTATATTTATTTATTGTAACATTTTCTTAGTTTTTAAATATAATTTATGATTTATTAATCAATAACTTATTAGACCATAAATATTTTTATATAAAACCTCACGATATACTCAAAGTTTAAGACCTCACCATTATGAATCTTACCGAATTAAAAAAAAAAACAATATCTGAGTTAATATATTTAGGTGAAAGCATTGATTTAGCTAATTTAGCTAGAATGCGCAAACAAGATATTATTTTTACTATACTCAAACAACATTCCAAAATTGGAGAAGATATTTTTGGTGATGGCATATTAGAAATCTTGCAAGATGGATTTGGCTTTTTGCGTTCTGCTGATAGTTCTTACTTAGCTGGACCAGATGATATATATGTATCTCCAAGTCAAATTAGAAGATTTAATTTACGTACTGGAGATACAATTTCAGGAAAAATTAGACCACCTAAAGATGGTGAAAGATATTTCGCTTTATTAAAAGTTAATAAAGTTAATTTTGATAAACCTGAAAATGCTCGTAATAAAATTTTATTTGAAAATTTAACTCCATTACATGCTAATAATCGTTTAAGTATGGAAAGAGGCAATGGTACTACTGAAGATTTAACATCTCGTGTATTAGATTTAGCATCACCAATTGGTCGCGGGCAAAGAGGTTTAATAGTAGCACCACCAAAAGCTGGCAAAACTATGTTGTTACAAAATATTGCACAAAGTGTTGCATATAATCATCCTGATTGTATATTAATGGTTTTACTAATTGATGAAAGACCTGAAGAAGTAACTGAAATGCAAAGATTAGTAAAAGGAGAAGTAATTGCATCTACTTTTGACGAACCATCATTAAGACATGTACAAGTGTCCGAAATGGTTATTGAAAAAGCTAAAAGATTAGTTGAACATAAAGCAGATGTAATTATTTTGTTAGATTCTATTACACGTTTAGCTCGTGCTTATAATACAATAGCTCCTGCTTCAGGAAAGGTATTAACTGGTGGTGTTGACGCTAATGCGTTACATCGGCCTAAACGTTTTTTCGGTGCTGCACGAAATGTAGAAGAAGGTGGTAGTTTAACTATTATTGCCACAGCATTAATAGATACTGGTTCTAAAATGGATGATGTAATTTATGAAGAATTTAAAGGAACAGGTAATATGGAATTACATTTATCACGTAAAATAGCAGAAAAAAGAGTATTTCCAGCAATTGATTATAATAGATCAGGTACTAGAAAAGAAGAATTACTAAGTTCAACAGAAGAATTACAAAAAATGTGGATTTTACGTAAAATAATACATCCTATGAGTGAAATAGATGCTATGGAGTTTTTAATTAATAAATTATCTATGACAAAAACTAATAATGATTTTTTTAATATGATGAAAAGATCATAATTATATTATTAGGTATAATATTAAATGTTTAAATATTTAATATTATATACAAAAAATGTAACATAATATTTTTGTTTAAAATACTAGACTTTAATATATTTTTTTTGTTATTATCATAGTAATAACACCCGTAGCTCAGTAGGATAGAGTACTGTTTTCCGAAAACAGTGGACTCAGGTTCAATTCCTGTCGGGTGTATAGAACATATTTAAAATAATATATATATGATGGTGGCTATAGCTCAGTTGGTAGAGCACTGGATTGTGGTTCCGGTTGTCGTGGGTTCAAATCCCATTAGCCACCCAGAATATATGAATGATAATTATAATTTAATAAAAGTTATAATTAATTTCGGCGAGTAGCGCAGTTTGGTAGCGCAACTGGTTTGGGACCAGTGGGTCGGAGGTTCAAATCCTCTCTCGCCGACAATTTTTATATATATTATAAATTAATATTATTTTCTATAATAAAATTTTTTATATCATTTACAGTTAATACTAACATATTATGTTTTTTTGCAAAAATTATTGTATCTAACATATTTGCGATAGTGCCATTATTATTAGTTAATTCACATAAAATTCCTGTTGGTTTCATTTGAGATATTTTTAATAAATCTATTGTTGCTTCAGTATGACCTGGTCTGACTAGAACTCCACCATGAACTGCTCTTAAAGGAAATATATGCCCAGGATGATTTAAATCTTCGGGTTTTGTATTATTATTTATAGCTGTTTTAATGGTAGTAAATCTATCTTGTGCGGATACTCCTGTAGTTATTCCTTTTGCTGCTTCAATAGATATTGTAAACCCAGTTTTATAAATATTAGTATTATTTTTTACCATCATCGGTAATTTTAATTTTTTACGTAAATATTCAGTAATACATAAACAAATAATACCACTGCCATATCTAATACTAAATATTATTTGTGGTATTGTAATAGTTTCAGCAGAAAAAATAATATCTCCTTCATTTTCTCTATTGTGATCATCTATTATCATTATACCTTTTCCATTTTGTAAAGCATGAATAGAATTTAAAATTCTATTATGATTATTTCCAAAATAATAATTTAATACTTTATAGTTTTGCTTCATCATAAAATGAGTTATATATATAGGTAAATAATATTCAATATATTATTAAATATAGTAATTATTCAAAATATTTTTATTTTTATATAATTAAATTTATATTATAAAATAAATTATTTTAGATATTATATTTTAAAAGAATGTTTTTATTCACTAAAAATAAATTTCAAAAAATAATAATATTATGTATAATTTTATATATGCATAAATTTTTTAATAATATTTATTATAATAAAATTATTACTTTTAATGATTAACAATATGCTAATTGAATTAACAATAATTTTTTAATAAACATTATTATGTTATTTAATTTTATTTTTATATAAATAACATTAATACTTTATAAAATTTATTATAAAAAGAATTATAATATATATTAATTATACAAATATTTATTAAATATATTATTATTTTAGAGTGTCTATTATGAAAATTTATTTAGTTGGTGGTGCTGTACGTGATTCATTATTAAAATTACAAGTCACTGATAAAGATTGGTTAGTGGTAGGTTCTAATATAAATGAGATGACAAAATTAGGATATAAATTAGTAGGTAAAGATTTCCCTGTATTTTTACATCCTATCACACATGAAGAATATGCATTAGCACGTACAGAAAGAAAATTAGGACATGGTTATAAAGGGTTTAAATACCATGCTACATCAAAAGTAACATTAGAAGAAGATTTATTACGTAGAGATCTTACAATTAATGCAATAGCACAAGATCATTTAGGTAATTTATATGATCCCTTTAATGGAATACAAGATATTAAAAAAAAAGTTCTGAAACATATTTCTTTATCTTTTAAAGATGATCCATTAAGAGTTTTACGTGTTGCAAGATTTGCTGCTAAATTTGCACATTTAAACTTTTATATACATAATAGTACATTAGATCTAATGAAAGATATGTGTAATACACAAGAATTATTATATTTAAAACCAGAACGTATTTGGAAAGAAACATCTAGTGCTTTAAATACTCTAAATCCTCATGTTTATTTTGAAGTATTACGCAAATGTGGTGCTTTATCAATTTTATTTCCAGAAATAAATAAATTATATGGTGTCCCAGCACCAGCTAAATGGCATCCAGAAATTGATACTGGCATACATACTATGATGACATTAAAAATTGCTTCACAATTAACTAATGATATATCTGTAAGATTTGCATCTTTATGTCATGATTTAGGTAAAAGCTTAACACCTAAACATTTATGGCCTAGACATTACGGACATGGTATAGCAGGTATACCTTTAGTAAAAAAATTATGTAAAAGATTAAAAATCCCTAATGAAATTAAATCTTTATCTATTTTAGCTGTACAAACACATGATTTATTACATAATATTTATGAACAAAATCCTGAAGATATTTTAAATATATATAATATAATTGACGCTTGGAGGCAGCCTAAAAGAGTGAAACAAATTGCATTAATTAGTGAATCAGATGCGCGTGGTCGTACTATGTTTGAATCTATTAATTATACACAAGGAAAATATTTTATTGAAATATATAAATATATTTGTAAAATAAAAACAAAAGATATTTTTATAAAACATTCTAATATTAATGGTCTTGATATTAAAAAATTAATATATAATGAAAGATTAAAATTATTAAAAAAATTTATAAATTTATATAAAATAAAATAATTACATAATATATATATAAATCATAATAGCAATTATTATACGATATATAGCAAAATATCTCCATGACATATAATGAATTAAAAATAATGATAATCTAATTGTACAAAAACTTGTTATAAAAGATATAAAAAAACTTAAAATTAATATTTTAATATTATAAATATTTAAAAATATAAAATTTTTATATAATTCTAGACAACTAGCACCAAATATAACAGGTATAGCTATTACAAAACATAATTCTGTAGCTATATAACGAGTTAACCCCATTATTAAACTAATAGACAAAACAGATCCTGATCTTGAAAATCCTGGTAAAAAAGCCAAACATTGAAAACAACCAATAATAAACAACAATTTATATTTTAAACAATTTATATTGTATATTTTATATTTTTTTGGTTTTATTATTTCAGATATATATATATATATACTGCCTAGTATCATACCATATATAGTGTTTGTAATACTCATAATTTTTTTTATTTTATGATAAAATATTATACCTATAATTATAATTGGCATTATAGTAATTAAAATATGTAATAAATTAATTTTATTTTTATTATATTTTAGAGTATTATAAATAATATTATAAATAGTTTTATGAAAGAATATACATCCTGCACATACAGATCCTAATTGTACTATAATATTAAACATATTAAAAAATTGATTATTTGGCAAATTTAATAGTTTAGATACAATTATCATATGAGCTGTTGAAGATATAGGTAAAAATTCTGTTAATCCTTGTATTATACTTAACAATAATATTATTAAAATATTAGAATTTATTATCATATAAATAGTAATTAATTTTTAAATATTATATTTTTAATATTATCATCTAATGTTATTTTAGGATCAATAATTTTTTCCCAAAATAAGTATTTTGTATATTTATTAATTTTTTTCATACCTACATATGCAATCATAGCAGCATTATCAATACAATATTCCATATTACTAAAAAATATTTTAATATGATAAGATTTAAAATTTTTATAAAAATATTTTCTTAAATTCATATTAGAACTTACACCACCTGCAATTACTAATTGTTTAATATTATATTTTTGTAATGATCGTAAACTTTTTATAAATAAAGTTTCTCGAATAGCATCTTCAAAAGCATAAGCAATATTAGCTTTCATCTGAAATGTATTAATTTTATTTTTTTGTATAAAATTTTTAACAGATGTTTTTAATCCAGAAAAACTAAAATTTAAATTATTTTTATCAGTTAACATAGGTCTTGGAAATTTTAATTGTGTTGGAATACCAAATTTTGATATATTTGCTATGCTTCTACCACCTAATACTTTTAACTTTAAAAATTTAGATACTTTATCATAAACTTCTCCAACTGCATCATCTATATTATTTCCTATAATTTTATATTTATTAAATTTATATGCATATACTAGTTGAGTATTACCACCAGAAATTAATAATCCTATAAAAGGATATACTGGTTTATTTTTATTTAACATAATGGATAGTAAATGACCTTCCATATGATTAATAGGAATAATAGGTATATTTAATGTATAAGCTAATGTGTGAGCAATTGTTGCTCCAATTATAAGGGAATTAACTAATCCAGGACCAAAAGTATAAGCAATACCATTAATATCTTTTATATGTTTATTAATTTTTAATAAAGATTTTTTTATTAATAAAATAATATTACTTAAATGTTTTCTTGCAGCTAATTCCGGGACAATACCTCCATACTTATCATGTATTGTCTGTTTTTTTATGTAATTACATAAAATACCATGATGTTTATCATAAATCGCTATTGCTGTATCATCACAAGATGTTTCAATGCCTAAAATTAACATATTAATAAACCTGATTATTTATATAAATATTATTATAAGTATAACAAAAAAATTTATTTAATTATTAATTTATACTATAATAATAAATTCATATATTTATAAAGGTTATATTAATATGCCAATTATTAAAGTACGTGAAAATGAACCATTTGATTTAGCTTTAAGACGTTTTAAACGTTCTTGTGAAAAAGCTGGAATTTTAGCAGAAGTAAGACGTAGAGAATTTTATGAAAAACCAACTACAGCAAGAAAAAGATCTAAAGCATCTGCTATTAAAAGACATATGAAAAAAATTTCTAGAGACAAATCAAAAAAAATACGTTTATATTAGAACATAATTTATATTTTAAAATAATATTTTTATATGATAAAATAATTAGTAAAATAATATATTATGAAATATGTTTCTCGTGATTTTATAAATAATATTTTAGAAAAATCTGATATTATTATTTTTATAAAAAGTAAAATCAAATTAAATAAAAAAGGTAATAATTTCTTTGGTTTATGTCCTTTTCATATAGAAAAAACTCCATCATTTGCTGTTAATGCTGATAAACAAATATATCATTGTTTTGGTTGTGGTGTACATGGTAATATTATAGATTTTATTATAAATTATAATAATGTTTCTTTTTTAGATAGTATTAAACAAATTACTGATTTTTTTAATATTCCTATTGATAATTATAATAATAATGTATCTGTTTATAAATATTTAATAAAACATGATAAATTATATAGATGTATGCAAAATATTAGTAATTTTTATGAAAATTCTTTATATACATCAGCAGGTAAAAATGCTTATAATTATTTATTAAATAGAGGTTATACATTAGATATTATTAAATTTTTTTCTATTGGATATTCTCCTATACAATCAGAATATAATATAAAAAATAATAGTAAATATTTAAATATTTTAAGTCAAAAATTAGGTATTTTAAAAATAAATAAATTTAAAAAATTGTATTATGATATATTTAATCATCGTATAATATTTCCTATCAAAAATATACAAGGGTATATTATTGGTTTTGGTGCTCGTGCTATAGATAATAAACATCCTAAATATTTAAATTCATCAGAAAATTTAATTTTTCATAAAAGTAACGAATTATATGGTTTATATGAAATAAAAAAAAAAAATAATAGTTTTAAATATATATTAGTAGTTGAAGGATATACTGATGTTATTAGTTTATTTCAGTATAATATTACTTATGTTGTAGCAGTATTAGGCACTAATATTAGTAATGTCCATATTAAAAAATTATTTTGTTTAACTAATATGATTATTTATTGTTATGATGGTGACCATGCTGGAATACAAGCACATTGGCACGCACTAAAAATTAGTTTATCACATATGGTTTATGGTAAAAAAATAGGTTTTATGATTTTACCTAATAATGAAGATCCAGATAGTTTAATAAGAAAAGAAGGTAAAAAATTATTTGAAGAAAGAATAAAAAATGTTTTATTATTTTCAGATTTTTTTTTTAAATTTTTATTATCTACTATTAATACGAGTTCTTGTGAAGGAAAAACTAAATTAACTTACACAGCATTATCTTTAATTAAGATTATTCCTGATTACTTATTTCAAGTTTATTTAATTAAACAATTAGGTGAAAAAATAGGTATTATGAACTTAATAGATATTTACTATCATAAATCATTATATAGTAATATAAATAATTATATAAAAAAAGAAAAAAATATTTTAAAAAAAACTACTGTACGTTTACTTATTAGTATTTTGATACAATATCCATACTTATCTAATATTGTACCACCAATACAATTATTTAAAACATCTAATATACATGGCTTATCTTTTTTTATAAAATTAATTAAGGTATGCAGTAATGAAAATATTACTACACAAAATATTATTGAATATTATAAAAATACAAAATTTAAACAATCTCTTGAAATTTTAGCAAAATGGAACCATATGATTCCTAATAATCAAATAGAAGAATTATTTATACAATTAATTAATAAATTAAAAATTAATATTTTAGAAGATAGACAAAATTATTTAATATCTTTAGAACGACAACAAGGATTAAGTATTAAACAAAAGAACGAATTATGGTCTTTAAACAAAAAAATCATGATAAAAAATATATAATTTTTTTTATAAATAAAATCAAATTAAAATTTTTATTTTACAAAAGGATATTTATTACTTAATTTATATAAAATAATTAATATTATTATTTAATTAATGCATTGTTAATCATATACATAGTATAGTATGGAATAATTTTTATGGATCATAACTCAAAATTAAAATTAAAAACTCTTCTATCTCGTGGTAAAGAAAAAGGTTATTTAACATATGCAGAAGTAAATGATTTTTTACCAGAGAACATTATTAATTCAAATAAATTTGAAGATATTATACATGTTATAAATGATATGGGTATTCAAATAATGGAAGAAGCTTTAGATGGAGATGATTTAATACTTCATCATAATCAAAATAATGATGATACAATACAAATTTTATCTAATGTTGAGACAGATATAGGGAAAACAACTGATCCTGTTCGTATATATATGCGTGAAATGGGTACAGTAGAATTATTAACTAGAGAAGGAGAAATTAACATTGCTAAGAGAATTGAAGAAGGTATAAATCAAGTACAATATTCTATTGCTGAATATCCTAATGCTATTGAATATTTTTTAAAAAAATACAAACAAGTACAACATGGTCAAATTAAATTTTCTGATATTATTTATGGATTTATTAATTTAAATAAATTAGAAGATGTAATAAATATTAATAATATTAGTACTCTTATAACTAATGAACAAACAGATAATAATCTTGTTGATCCTACTATAGCTAATATAAAATTTCAGGAACTGAATACACAATATGATATAACATCTAAAATTATTAATAAAAAAGGTCGTACAAATAAACAGTCTATTCAAGAAATTCATAATCTTGCAAATATTTTTCAACAATTTCGTTTAGTAACTAAAGAATTTGATTTTTTAATAAATCAAATAAAACAATTTATTTTACGTATACGTATACAAGATAAATATATTGTAAAATTTTGTATTAAATATTATAAAATATCTAAGAAAAAATGTTTACTTTTATTAAAAAATTGTCAATATAATAAAAAACATATTTTTCATAAATTACAATATTATAAACAAATTATTAATTATGATAAAATATCAATAGATTTTTTTAATAATAAATTAGATAAATTTTTTAATGAATTAATTAATATTGAAAAAGAAACACATTTATCTATAAAACAAATAAAAAATATATATAAAAAAATTTCTATAGGTGAAATTAAAGCAAAAAGAGCTAAAAAAGAAATGGTAGAAGCTAATTTAAGATTAGTTATATCTATTGCCAAAAAATATACAAACCGAGGATTACAATTTTTAGATTTAATACAAGAAGGTAATATTGGTTTAATGAAAGCAGTTGATAAATTTGAATATAGAAGAGGATATAAGTTTTCAACATACGCCACTTGGTGGATTAGACAAGCAATAACACGTTCTATTGCAGATCAAGCACGAACTATACGTATTCCTGTACATATGATTGAAACTATTAATAAATTAAATAGAATATCAAGAAAAATTTTACAAGAAATGGGGAGAGAACCTACTCCAGAAGAATTATCAGAATATTTAATGATTTCTGAAGATAAAATTAGAAAAGTTTTAAAAATAGCTAAAGAACCAATTTCTATGGAAACCCCTATTGGGGATGATGAAGATTCTCATTTAGGAGATTTTATTGAAGATAATATATCCGAATTACCATTAGAATCAGCAACATCAGAAAGCTTACGTATGGCTACACATAATATTTTATCCAGTTTAACACCTAGAGAAGCAAAAGTACTAAGAATGCGTTTTGGAATTGATATGCATACAGATCATACTTTAGAAGAAGTAGGCAAACAGTTTGATGTTACTAGAGAAAGAATTAGACAAATAGAAGCTAAAGCGTTACGTAAATTAAGACATCCAAGTCGTTCTGAAATTTTAAAAAGTTTTTTAGATGATTAAAATTTGATATAATCAAGTAGCATAATGTTATTATATTTGCTACTTGATTATATCAAATTTATTTAAAAATATTATTTTGTTCTTCTTGTCTTATAGTTAAGACTTCACATCCATCATTATTTATTAATATAGTATGCTCATATTGAGCAGAGTAAGTTTTATCTATAGTACGTACTGTCCAACCATCATCCATAACGTATACATCTTTATTACCTATATTAATCATAGGCTCAATAGTAAAAATCATACCATTTTGTAAAACAATACCATTATCATAATCATAATAATGTAATATATGTGGATCTTCATGAAAATTTTTTCCAATACCATGTCCACAATAGTTTCTAACTACAGAAAATTTTTTATTTTCTACATATTTTTGAATAGTTTGTCCTATTAAATATAATCTAATACCAGGTTTTAAAATGTTTATAGCTTTATATAAACTATATTGTGTAATTTTACATAATTTTTTTAAATTATCTTTAATATTTTCACCTACAAAAAACATTTTAGAAGTATCACCATAATAACCATCATATAAAACAGTTACATCAATATTAACAATATCACCATCATATAATATTTCATTTTTATTAGGTATACCATGACAAACAATATCATTTTTAGATATACATATAGATTTTGGGAAACCTTTATATCCTAATGTAGCTGGTTTAGCTTTTTGTACATAAACTATATAATTATGACATATATTATTAATTTCTTCTGTACTTATACCCGGTACTATATATAAATCTATCATTTCTAACACTTCAGCAGCTAATTGACACGACTTACGGATTTTTTTTATTTCTTTAGAATTTTTAATTAATATATTCATAATACTTATTGTATAATTATTAATTGTATAATATCTCATATTACATTATATATAATATTTATAAATTAATTATTTTAAAATATAAATTTATATATTTAACATATATTAAACTAACTATATAATAGTTTAAATAAAAATATAAGGAATTGTAAAATTATGTCTATTTCTATACAAAAAATGTTTAATATGGGTGTACATTTTGGACATCAAACTAGGTTTTGGAATCCAAAAATGAAAAAATATATTTTTAATAGTAAAAATAAAATACATATTATTAATTTAGATAAAACATTAATACATTTTAATAAAGCTATATTAGAATTAAAAAAAATTAGTCGTCGCAAAGGTAAAATTTTATTTGTTGGTACAAAAAAATCAGCATCAAAATTAATAAAAAAAACAGCACAAGATTGTAATCAGTTTTTTATTAATTATCGTTGGTTAGGTGGAATGTTAACTAATTGGAAAACAGTAAAAAAATCTATAAAAAAATTAAAAGAATTAGAAATACAAAGTAAAGATGGTACATTTAAACAATTAACTAAAAAAGAATCATTAACACGTAATAAAATATTATTAAAATTACAAAAAAATTTAGACGGTATAAAAAATATGGTTGGATTGCCTGATGCAATCTTTGTAGTTGATGCTTATCATGAAAAAATTGCTATACAAGAAGCAAAAAAATTAAATATTCCTATATTTGCTATTGTAGATACTAATTCTAATCCTGATGGTATCAATTATGTTATTCCAGGTAATGATGATGCTATAAGAGCAATTAAATTATATTTATATTATATATCTAAAGCATTATTAGATAAACCATCATTAGAATTACAAAAACAAAATACAGATTTTATTGAACAAAAAATATAATTTAATTATATAAAAGGTTAATGTATGAAAATTTCATCTAAGTTAATAAAAGAATTACGTAATCTTACAGGTATTGGGATTATGGAATGTAAAAATGCTTTAATTTATACTAAAGGTAATATTTCACAAGCTATTGATTATATAAGAAAAAATTTTAAATTACAAGCTATAAAAAAACATAAAAATATTACTAAGGAAGGTTTTATTACAGGATTAACTACTCAAAATTTTGGTGTTCTATTAGAAATTAATTGTCAAACTGATTTTGTAGCAAAAGATAGAAATTTAGTAAAATTTGCTTGTGCAATTTTAAAATATATTCATGATCATAAAAATATTAATATATATGATATACGTTATATTTTTAATGAAAAATTATTAGAATTAATAAATATTTTAAAAGAAAATATTATAATTAATAAATTACAAAAAATAGATGGTAATTTTATTGGACAATATATACATCATAATAAACGCATTGGAGTAATATTACAATCTAACATAGATAATATATTATTAATGAAAAATATTGCTATGCATATAGCTATGCAAAAACCAGAATATATATCAGAAAATAATATTCCTCAAAAACTATTAAAACATGAATATAATATACAAAAAAATATTGCAGAACAAATTAATAAATCAGATAATATTATAAAAAAAATAGTTGAAGGGCGCATACAAAAATTTATTAATAATATTACTTTATATAATCAACCGTTTTTATTAGATACAAATAAATTAGTAATAGATTATTTAAAATCAAATAATATGATTATTAAAAAATTTATACGTTTTGAAATTGGTGAAAAATAATTTAATTAAATAAAAAGATAAATATATAATATTATGAATATAATAAATAATAAGATAGTGTATAAACGTATAATACTAAAAATTAGTGGCGATTTTTTACAAAAGAATTATTATTTGAATGTAAATAATGATTTAATTAAGAATTTAATAAATGAAATAAAATATATTATTTCTTTAGGAGTACAAATTGCTATCGTTATAGGAGCTGGTAATTATTTTAAAGGTAGAAATATTACATTAAATAATAATATAAAACCTGTACTAGGTGATCATATAGGAATGTTATTTACAATAATTAATGGATTAATCTTGAATGATAATATAAATAGTAAGGGAATTAATGCTATTATTATGTCATCTTTGCCTATCCCAGGTATTTGTAATGAATATAATATTAATAAAGCTTTAAATATTATACAGAGTAATAAAATAATTATATTTGTTGGAGGTACAGGTTGTTCTGTATTTACTACAGATACTGCTGCATGTTTGAGAGGCATAGAATTAGAAGCACAAGCTGTTTTAAAAATTACAAAAGTAAATGGAGTATATTCAAAAGATCCTATAAAATATAGTAATGCTGTTTTATATAAAAAATTAACCTATAATGATGTTTTACATAAAAAATTAGATGTTATGGATCAAACAGCTATAATTTTAGCTCGTAATGTTTCTATGCCTATACATATTTTAAATATTAATCAATCTGGTTCTTTATATAAAATTCTAACAGGCAATATTATTGGAACAATTATAACAAATTAGTATACTATTATAAATTATAGTAATAACATTGAAATATAATATTTGGAAATTTTAATATGTACAATAATATTATTAATAATAATGAAGCAAATATGAAAAAATGTTTAGAATTATTTAAGAAAAAAATTAATATAATATATATAAATAGAATTACGCCTTGTTTTTTACATAATATTAAAATTAATTTATTTAATAAAATTACCCCAATACGTTATTTATCTAGCATTACTGTTGAAAATGCTAATACATTAAAAGTAACACCATTTGATACAAATATAATAAAAAATATTGAAAAAGCTATTATACTTGCTAATTTAGATATAAATACAAAAATTATAAATAATAGTATATTAGTTATTATTCCCATAATGACAGAATCTCGTAGAATTAAAATTTTACAAATGATAAAAAAAGAATCAGAATTCAATCGTATTAATATACGTAATATAAGAAGAAAAACAAATAATCATATTAAAATACTTGTAAAAAATAAACAAATTAGTGAAAATGAAGAAATAAAATTACAAAATATTATTCAAAAACAAACAATATTTTATATAAAATGTATATCAGATTTTCTAAAATTAAAAGAACAAAATATATTACAACATTAAATGTTATTTATCTATTTTAATTATTTATATACTAAATAGGATAAATAATAATATGAAATATATAACTATTTTAGGCTCTACTGGATATATTGGACGTCACATTTTATCTGTAATGTTAACTAATCCAAATTTTTTTAAAATTAAAGCATTAGTTGCAATGCATAATGTTGAATTAATGACTAAACAATGCATTTTATTTAATCCTGATTATGCTGTTATGTATAAAAAAAATAATGCAATGTTGTTACAGCATAATTTATATAATACAGGTGTTAAAACAAAGGTCTTATTCGGTAAACGTAAAATTGAAGAAATTGTTGCTTTAGATGATGTTGATCAAGTTATTATTACTTTTAAAAATTTTATAAGTTTATTATATATATTAAAAGCTATTCAATCAGGAAAAATTATATTTTTAACAAGCATAGAATTATTAGTTATTACTTATGTTATCTTAATAAAACAAATATATAAATTTAAATCAAAAATTTTACCGATTAATAAAAATCATAGTGCAATTTTTGAAATGATGCCTAATTATATACAGAATAGATTAGGATTATGTGATTTATATAAAAGTGATGTTTATAGTGTTATTTTAACTGGTTCTGGGGGGCCTTTCTTGTATTTACCAATAGAAAAATTTAAATATATTAATATTAAATCTTGTATTTCCTCTAATGTTATAGATAAAAAAAATATTATTAATACAGCAACAATGATGCTACAAGGATTAGAATATATTGCAACTAAATATCTATTAAATGCACAACATAAACAAATAGAAATTATCATTAATCCTGAATCTGTAATTGCTGCTATGGTACGTTTTAAAGATAGTAGTATTAATATAAAAATAAATTATCCAGATATACAAACTATTATTACTAATATGATAATGTGGCCATATAAAATTAGTACTAATATTAAACATATTAATTTTTATGATATACAATCTTTAACATTTTTAAAACCTGATTTTATAAAATATCCATGTTTAAAATTAGCTATAGAAACTTGTCACACAGAATTTTCTACATTTTTAGTATTAAATGCTGCCAATGATATAGCAGTAGAATTATGTTTAAAAAATAAAATATCTTTTACAGATATTGCAATTTTAAATACTACTATTTTAAATAAATTATCTTTTAATAATCCTAATTGTATACAAGAAGTATTATGGATTGATAATTATGTTCGCAAATATACTCATTATTTTGTTAAGAAAAAATTTCATGGTATATAATGTAAAAATTACATATTTACATACATTAAAATATATATTAAAACATATTAATGAAAAACATAATAAACTTATTATATAATAAACCATCCTTACAACATATAGCAATAATAATGGATGGTAATAGAAGATGGGCAAAAAAACAAGGAAAAAACAGTTTGTATGGTCATAAGGCTGGAGTATATACTGTAAAAAAAATTATTGATTTATCTTTACAATTTAAATTAAAAGTATTAACACTATATGCTTTTAGCAGTGAAAATTGGAAACGTACAAAAGAAGAAATAGATTTTTTAATGAATTTATTTCAAAATATTTTAATAAATGAAATAAAAAATTTTAAAAAACATAATATTAATATTAACTTTATTGGCAATAAAAATAAATTAAATATAAATTTACAAAAATTAATTATGCAAATTGAATATTTAACAAAAAAAAATACTGCATTACAATTAAATATTGCTATTAATTATGGTGGTAGACAAGATATTATATGTGGTATAAAAAATATTATAAAAAAAATAAATAAACAACAGATATCTTTAAAAGATATTAATGAAAAAACCTTTACAAAATATTTAGAATTACATAATTCTATTCCTATAGATTTAGTTATTCGTACAGGTGGTGAAATGCGTATTAGTAATTTTTTACTTTGGCAAATTGCATATGCAGAATTATACTTTACTAATATTTTATGGCCTGATTTTAATGAACAACATTTTTTATATGCAATACAAAATTTTTTTAAAAGACAGCGTCGTTTTGGAAAATAATAATTAAATAAATTATTATATTAAATATAATCATGTTAACATTTAAATTAAATTAAATTAAATATTAATATTATAATATATAATCTATTAATACTATAGATGTTAATAATTTTTATTATATAGGGAGTTAATTACTTTGTTTAATATTATTTATAATACCATAATATTTATTATTACTTTATGTGTTCTTATTATAGTACATGAATATGGACATTTTTATATAGCCAGATGTTTTAATTTATGTATTGCTTGTTTTTCATTAGGTTTTGGACCTAAAATATTAGAATTTAATGATAAATATGGTACTAAGTACATAATGAGATTATTCTTATTAGGTGGGTATGTTAAAATCCCTGAAAATAATGATGATTATAATAAAAAAAATATATATAAATATAAATTATTATTTTATGATAATTTATCTTTATTTAAAAGAATGTTAATTATCTTAGGTGGTCCTATAGCAAATATTTTACTAGCTTTTATTATTTATTGGTTTATATTTTTTATAGGATATTCTACAAACAAGCCAATTATTCATGATATAGAGTATGCATCTATTGCTGATACAGCAGGGATACTTCCTAATACAGAAATTAAGAAAATTAATAATAAAGATATTGTAGATTGGAATTCTATTAATTTAGAATTAAATAATAATATTATTAATAAAAAGAATGTTGAATTGGATATGCAATATATTAATTCTAAAAAAATATTTCATAAGACATTAAAAATAGATAATAAGATATTATCTAATAATCAACATAATAATTTAATATATAAATTAGGTATCATACCAGAAGGGATAGATATTATTCCAATTATTATTAAAATACAAAAAAAATCTGCTGCATCACAAGCAAATTTGCATGTAGGAGATCAAATTTTACAAATACAAAAATATAAAATTAATAATTGGTATAATTTTAAAAAAATTATTTCATATTATTTTAATCGTAAAGTAATATTTTTTATTAAAAGAAATAATAAAATAATTGCAATAAATATTTCTATACCTAATAAAAAAACAGCATTATTACAAAATAATTATATTGGCATTAAACCTAAAATTATAGATACACAAAATATTAATACAAATAAAATAATATATAAATGTAATTTACTACAATCTTTATGGTATGCATTAAATACAAGTTATTTAACAATAAAAATTATATTACATTCATTATTAAATTTATTTACACATCATAATATTAATATTAATAATTTTAGAGGACCTATATATATAGCAAATGTTGTTAGTTCTTTATTTAAAGAAAATTTTAAATTTTATTTATATTTTTTAGCTTTAATTAGTATTAATTTAGCTATAATTAATTTATTACCTTTGCCTATTTTAGATGGTGGCCAATTATGTATTATAGTTATAGAAAAAATTATAAGAAGAAAAATACCAACATATATAAAAATGATTATATATAATTTGAGTATGTTGTTATTAATTTTAATAATGGGTTTGTCATTTGTAAATGATTATGCAAAATTATAAAAAGTTTTTATATATATTATATAAGTATATATTTATATTGTTATTTTATTTATTTTTTATCAATAATATTGATGCATGTATATATGATACAAATCATAATATTAATTTTAAAAAAGTTATATTTTTTAGTATAAAACAACCAAAATTATTACATCATATAAAACAAGAAATATGTGTTGTAGAAAAACGATTATTACCAAATAACATCAATAATATTGTATTTAAAAATAATTTGTTTGATCAAATTAGTATTATACAACATCATAATTTAATATTTATTAAAGTTTTACAAAAAAACAAACTTATGAATATTAAATTTATAGGCAATAAATTAATTAAAACACAATTATTATTACAATTAATTAATAATATTAATATACAAAAAGGAAATATATTAGATAGATCTAAATTATATATTATTAAAAATATTATTGAACAAATATATCATATTAATGGTTTACTAAATTGTATTGTTAAAATTAAAACTATTATTCATAATAATGAAGTATCTCTTTTTATATATATTAATGAAGGTAATATTTTCAAAATTAAGAATGTTGATATTATAGGTAACCATTATTTTTCTAAAAAAATAATATTAAGTAATACTGGTTTATCTAAAAACTGGATAAATAATTTTTTTATTAAAAAAAATTATAGTACACCATTTCTTATGTATGTATTAAATAATATAAAAAAAATGTATCTAGATGCTGGTTTTTTACAATTTAATATACAAAATATTTCACAATCTATATTGTATGATAAAAATCAAATATGTATTACAATAAATATAAATGAAAATCAACAATTCTTAATTAAAAATATTGATATTTATATAAATAATAAAAAATATCTTATAAATATAAAACAAATATTTAATAGTTATATAAATAATATATATCAATATAAACAAGATATGTTGTTAAAAAAAAATATATTAATTTTTTTACAAAGTCATGGTTTTATTCATCCTATAATCAAAATATATAAACAAAATAATTATATTAATAATAATATCAAATTATATGTATATATAAAAACTGGGATACAATATCATATAAAACATATTATATTTACTGGAAATCATTCTATTCCATTTAAAGTTTTAAAGAAATTAATATCACAAAAAGAAGGACAAATTTTAAATTTAACATGTATTAATAAAACAATAGATAAACTTAAGAAATTAGAATATATTGATAATGTATCATTATTTATACATGACAATCATGATTCATTACATACAGTAAATATTATTTATAATATTAATTATAAGAATAAAGGATTGTTTAATATTAATTTTGGTATAAATAATTATAAATTAGTATTAAATACATATCTTGAACAAGATAATTTTTTAAAAACATATAATCATATTATTACGAATATTATTAAAGATTCTACACATTCATATTTAGAATTTAATTTACATAGACCTTATATTTTTAATACTCGTATTAGTACAGGTATTAATTTATTTTTTAATAATCCTATAATTAATAAAATTTATTTAAAAAATATAGATTATATAGATCAGATAAAAGGAATATTTACTTATATAATCATACCTATTAAAGATAGTATTATTATAAAAAATAAATTAGGTTTTATACAACATAAAATATATAATTTTAGTTCACAATTTTCTGTATTTGATTATTTTACTCATGTAAAAGGGTATAAATTACCTTTAAAACATAATAATTATTATTTAAATGAATTTAATATACAACATATACTAACTTTTAATACAGTGAGTAATTATGTAAGTATTAAAAAAGGTATTTTAAGTATTCTAAATATAAATATAGGTATACCATTAAAAAATTATTATAATAGTAATTATCAAATTATATTAGATTATAATCATTATATTCCTATTTATATTAAAATATCTCATCATCATCATAATATATATTCTTCTTTATTAAATTTAGTTATTAATAGTACTATTGGTTATAGTAATAGTATACATAATAATATATATCCTTTTTATAAAAATTTTAAAAATCAGTCTAATATAGTTAGAGGATTTAACCCTAATACATTCGAACCTAATGGAATATATATAAATTCTATAAAACAACCATGTAATAAACATCAAATTATATGTTTTAATCAACAACATACTATTGGTGGTAATTTAATAATTAAATTAACAACAGAATTAATACTACCTATATATAATATTAAAATAGGTAATTATATACAAAAAGTTAAACCTTCTATTTTTTTAGATATAGGTAATATATGGAATATTATTAATACTAATAATTATTTATCTAAATTATATTCTTTATCTAATTCTAATATTTTAACAAAGTTAAAGGCCTCAATAGGATTATCTTTAAAATGGAAAACTCCATTAGGTATTATAATTCTTTCATATGCACATCCATTCAATAAATCGATTCATGATGCATTTGAACCAATACAATTTAATATAGGAAATAATTGGTAATATAAAAATATAAAAGAGAAATTATATGAAATCATTTTTGAAAACATTATTGATTTTATTTTTAATAATATCAAATAGTAAAACTTTTTGTTGTCATACAATAGTAGTTGTTAATATTAAAAAAATTTTTCAGGAAATACCACAAAATAAAATAATATCAGAAACATTAGAATATGAATTAAAACCAAAACTTTTAAAATTAAAAAAAATGAAAGAAAATTTCATTTTAAAAAAACAAAATTTAAAAAAACAGAACAATTTTATACCATTAGCTGAAAAAACTAAAATAGAACAAGAAATTTTAAAATTAAAAAATGTTCTTTTACAATATGAAAAATTATTAAAAATAGATATTCAAAATAAAAATAATAAAGCTAAAAAAGAAATTTTTCATTTTATACAACAAATTATTAATCAAATAGCAAAAAAAAATAATTATAATATGGTATTAGATATTTCTTTAATGTCTTATATAAATAAAAATGTAATAGATATTACAGATGAAGTGATATTACAAGCAAAACAAAAATAATATATTATGTTATTTAATTTTATAAATATTAGTAATATAATATATTATATAGTAAAAATATTTTATGTAGGGTATATATATTGAACAATATAATGGAAATTCAAAAAATTTTACCACATAAGTATCCATTTATTTTAATAGATCGTATTATTATATGTGAATCAAACTTTATTTATTCATTAAAAAATATATCTTTTAATGAACCTTGTTTTCAAGGTCATTTTCCTAATCAACCCATTTATCCCGGTGTACTAATATTAGAATCTATGATACAAAATACAAGTTTTTTACTATATAAAAATTCACAAATTTTAAAAAAAACAGTAATATATTATATAGCTGGCATTGATCATGCACGTTTTAAAAAAATAGTTTTACCAGGAGATCAAATGTTTTTAGAAAGTTATATATACAAAACAAAGAAACATTTAATATTTTGTAATATTTTAGCTAAGGTAAATAATCAAGTAGTGTGTAAGGCTAAAATTATATGTGCTCAAATTATTCAATAATAATATAATAA
This sequence comes from Enterobacteriaceae endosymbiont of Neohaemonia nigricornis, assembly GCF_012571795.1. Classification (NCBI taxonomy): domain Bacteria; kingdom Pseudomonadati; phylum Pseudomonadota; class Gammaproteobacteria; order Enterobacterales; family Enterobacteriaceae; species Enterobacteriaceae endosymbiont of Neohaemonia nigricornis. The sequence goes on along the minus strand of NZ_CP046222.1, from coordinate 249,881 downwards.
AACATTTCATTATATAAACTTAATGAATATAAATAATTTTATACATTTAAATGTTCATAGTGATTATTCTATACAAAACGGATTAGCTAAAATTGAACATATTATTAAACAAACATCAATATTTAAAATGCCTGCTGTTGCTATTACTGATATTACAAATATTTTTGGATTAATAAAATTTTATAAATTAGCACATAATTTTGGCATTAAAGCAATTATAGGATCTGAATTTAAAATTATATTAAATAATAATATAATATCTTCTTATCAATATAGTAAAATAACTATATTAGCTATGAATAATATTGGTTATCAAAATCTGAAATATTTACTATCTATTGCTTATCAACAAGGTTATTGTAACAATATTGGACCTACTATAAGTTATCATTTACTTAAAAAATATAATAAGGGATTAATTATTTTATCTGGCAGTATAAATGGCGATATAGGTATTAATATTATTACAAATAATTTTATTAGAATAAAAAAAATAATTGCTTTTTATAAAAAATATTTTCCTAATTGTTTTTATTTAGAATTAACACGTACCAATCGTATTGATGAAACAAAATATATAGATATTGCATTAAATTTGGCTTATGATTTTAATTTACCTGTTATAGCAACTAATGAAGTATGTTTTTTAAAAAAAACAGATTTTCATGTACATAATATACGTGTAGCTATTTATTTAGGTAAAACCTTAAATGAATATATGAAAATAAATAATTATAGTGATGAACAATTTTTTAAATCTCCAGTAGAAATGTCATTATTGTTTCAAGATATACCTGAAGCTATACATAATAGTATGCTAATAGCTCAGAGATGTAATGTATTTTTAACATTAGGCAAATATTTTCTACCTAATTTTACTACTATTAATATTCCTATACAAACATATTTAACACAACAAGCAACAAATGGATTAAAAAAAAAATTAATAAAATTAGGTATATATAATATAAATAATAATATTATTAAATATCAGTCAAGATTATTAAAAGAATTGCAAGTTATTAATAATATGGGTTTTACTAGTTATTTTTTGATAGTGATGGAATTTGTACAATGGGCCAAACATAATAATATTCCTGTTGGTCCTGCTCGAGGTTCTGGTGCTGGATCATTAGTAGCATATGCCCTTGATATTACTAATATTGACCCAATAAAATTTAATTTAATTTTTGAAAGATTTTTAAATCCAGAACGAATTTCTTTACCAGATTTTGATATTGATTTTTGTATGGAAAAACGTGATTTAGTTATTGATCATGTAAAAAAAATGTATGGTACTAATTCAGTTGCACAAATTATTACTTTTAGTACTATGACTGCAAAAGCAGTAATTAGAGATGTTGGAAGAGTTTTAGGTTATCCTTATGATTTTATTAATCGTATTTCTAAATTAGTACCTCTAGATGTTGGTATAACATTAAAAAAAGCTTTGATAAAAAATAAAAAATTAGAAATTTTATATAAATCTGATAATAATATAAAAAATTTAATAAATTTTGCTCTAAAATTAGAAGGCACAATAAGAGGCATTGGAAAACATGCTGGTGGTGTAGTTATTTCACCTGGGAAAATTACAGAATTTACACCTATATATTGTGATAATTTAGGATCTAATATCCTAACTCAATTTGATAAAAATGATATAGAAGAAATAGGTTTAGTAAAATTTGATTTTTTAGGTTTAAAAACATTAACTATTATTGATTATACATTAAATATGATTAATAAATCGAACAATCATATATTAGATATTAATTCTATTTCATTAGAAGATAAAAATATTTTTCATTTTTTAAAAACAGCTCATACTACAGGAATTTTTCAGTTAGAGTCTAAAGGTATAAAAGAATTAATTAAACGTCTTAAACCAAATAATTTTGAGGATATAGTATCTTTATTAGCTTTATTTCGTCCAGGTCCATTACAATCAGGCATGGTAGATAATTTTATTAATCGTAAAAATGGTAAAGAAAAAATTTATTATCCGGATATTGTATGGCAACATAATTCTTTAAAGCCAATATTACAATCTACATATGGTATTATTTTATATCAAGAACAAGTAATGCAAATAGCACAAGTATTATCTGGTTATAGTTTAGGACAAGCTGATGTTTTACGACGTGTTATTGGTAAAAAACAACATGAAGAAATGTTTAAACAAAGATCATTATTTTTACAAGGGTCGCAAAAATTAAATATTGATAAAATATTATCTATGAAAATTTTTGATTTTCTTGAAAAATTTGCTGCATATGGATTTAATAAATCTCATTCTGTTAGTTATGCATTAATATCATATCAAACACTTTGGTTAAAAGTTTATTATCCTGAAGAATTTATGGCTGCTGTATTAACATCAGAAATGGATAATACTACAAGAATAATTATTCTAATAAATGAATGTAAAAACATGAATATTAAAATTTTATCTCCTAATATTAATCAAAGTTTGTATAAATTTCATGTTAAACATAAAAATATTATTTATGGTTTAGGAGCTATTAAAGGCATAGGTATAAATCAATCTAAACAAATTATTAATAATAGAAAAAAATATGGTAATTTTTTATCAATTATTGATTTATGTATTCGAATGGCTTTTGAAAAAAATAATAAACATATTTTAGAAAAATTAATTATTTCTGGTGCATTAGATGTGTTTCAGCTAAGTAGAAATATTATGTTAAAAAATTTGAATAAAATAATGCAAATGACTCATTACTATTTACATCAAAAAAACACAGGTCAAATGCATTTCATGCAATCTGAATATGATATTATTCATAAAGATAAAATTCTAAATGATATCATTATTAAATATTCTCAAAAAGAAATATTATTAAAAGAAAAAAATATTTTAGGCTTTTACTTAACTAATCATCCAGTAAATGAATATGTATCAGAATTATCTTTATATACTAAAGAAATAAATATACAAAAAATTTGTAAAGAATATAATAATTATGCTAATAATATAATACAATTAGGTGGTATTATTAATAATATAAATAATATTGTAAATTACAAAAAACAAAGATTTATTATTTTAAATTTTGAAGATAATACACAAAATATTGATGTTTATTTAACATTACATATTTTTAATAAATATCATAATTGTATTAAAATTAATAATTTGGTTATTTTAGATGGTGTAATAAAAAAAGATTATTTTCATCATATATATAAAATTTATGCATATAAAATTAATAGTTTGTTAAATATAAGAAAAAAATATTTAAAACATATTAATATTTTTATTAATAATAAAAATATATTAATAACTAAAAATTTTATATATATGATTAATTTTTTATCTAAAAATAATTTTGAAAACAATATTCCCATATATTTTTATATGAATAATAATAAAAAAGATATGTTATATCATAATCAAAAATTTTATTTAAAAAATAATGAATTACAATTTTCACAAATTAAGTTTTTAATAAAATTAAACAATTTGTCTTATAAATTATGTTTAAAATAATTTTTATAAAAAAAATATTTTATAAACAAATATTATTAATATACTATTAATGTTATATTAAGTTATTTTAAACTAAAAATTATTTATTAATTATAATATATATATGTTAATTACCAAAAACATACAGTCAATATTATATAAACTACAAAATATATTAGTAGCATATAGTGGTGGATTAGATTCTTCAGTATTATTATATAATTTAGTAAAATTACGTAATAAATATCCTAATATTTCATTACGTGCTATTCATGTTAATCATAACTTAACACATCAATCAAAAAAATGGGTTAATATATGTTTTTTAGAATGTCAAAAATTAAATGTAATTTTTTTACACAAAAGTATTTTTTGTAATAATATAAGTAATATAGAAGAAATAGCACGTATAAAAAGATATATTGTTTTTCAACAAGTTATTAAAAATCATGAGTTTCTTGTAACAGCACATCATTTGAATGATCAATGTGAAACTATTTTATTAGCTTTAAAAAGAGGTAGTGGTCCAAAAGGATTATCAGGTATTCCATATCAAAATATTATTAATAATATTAAAGTTTTTCGTCCTTTATTAAATATCTCTAAACATAAAATTTTGGAATATGCTATACAAAATAAATTACAATGGATCGATGATCCGAGCAATTCAAATATTAATTATGATCGTAATTTTTTAAGAAATATTATTTTACCACAAATTAATGATCGTTGGTCTTATTTTAATAAAAATATTGTAAGATCTGCACAATTATGTCAAGAACAGGAAAAATTATTAAATGAATTCTTAAATCCTATATTAGTTAATTTAATACAAAAGGATAAAAGTTTATTTTATATACCACTAAAATATTATAGTATTTATAAAAGAAATAGTATTTTAAGAAAATGGTTAGAATATAATGAATGTGTTATGCCTTCTAGAAAAGTATTATTTTTAATTTGGAAAGATATTATTTGTTGTAATAGCCCCAAATCAGAAATTTTAATAAAAAATAAAATTATTTGTAAATATAAATCATATTTATTTTGTATTAATAATGATATTTTTACAGATAAAACTTTATTATGGTTCAACATCCATAAACCTTTAATATTGCCTTATAAATTAGGAAAACTAAATATTAGTTTAAAATATACTAATAATAGTATTAGAATTCGTTATCCTGAAGATAATGAATATATATATATAAAATTTTTTAATAATAAAAAATTTTATATATATTTTAATACTATTTATAAAGTTAGTATTTGTAGTATATGGGAAAAATTATCTATACCATTTTGGAAAAGAAAACAAATACCATTATTATTTTATAATAATCAGTTTATTGCAGATTTAGAAAATAATATTTGTACTACATTTAATCAATTAAAGAATATTAATTCAAATAAAATATTATTTATTAAATGGGATAATAAAAATAATTAATTATTTTTATTCATAATAAATGATATAATATTATTTAAAGAAATTAAAAATTTTTCTTCTGTATTACGATATTTATATTCTACATGATTGTTTTTTAAATTTTTTATATTTATTATAATTATATGTGGTATACCAATTAAATCTATATCTGTTAACATTTTGCCGGGATTTTCTTTTCTATTATCTAATAAAGTTTCTTTGTTTAATTTTGTAAATTTTTTATATAAAAAATAAGCAATATCTTTTACTGCATCGATAGCATGCATATTAATTGGTATAATTGCAATTTTAAAAGGAGCTATTAATGTAGTAGGCCAAATTATACCTTTAGCATCATGATGTTGTTCGATAATTGCAGCAATAATTCTAGAAATACCAATACCATAACATCCCATATATAAATATTTTTTTATACCATTAATATTATTAATATATAAATTCATAGATTGTGAATATTTTTTATCTAGTTGAAAAATATGAGCTATTTCAATACTACGTTTTATAATTAAATAATCTTTACCATTAGGTGCTAAATCATTTTGTGTAACATATCTAATATCTTGGATATTTGTAGGATATGGTATATCTCTATACCAATTAGCATATATAATATATTGATTTTGATAAATATTAATAATAAAATTATACATATTTATTACAGAATAATCTGCTATTATTGATACATTATTTTGTAATTTAATCATATCAAATAAATTATATTGTTTAGTTTCTTGTTCTGATAAAATTTTTAGATTTTCAATTTTTTCTTTACTAATTTTAATAAATTTATATATATTAAATGTATAATTTTGTTTAATAAAAATAATAATAAATTTATTTTTTACATTAATAATTTGTATTATAATAATTTTGATAATATTATTTTGATCAATATTATATTTTCTACATATATTTAATAAACTTTTAGTACTAGTAATATTTATTTTTTTAATAAATTTTTTTATATTAATTTTATTTTTCTTAGGTAAGAAATATGTAGCTAATTCTATATTAGAAATATATTTATGACATTGAGTTAATGCTAAAGTATTTTCTCCATTATTTGCAAATAAATGAAATTCATGTGAAATATTACCACCAATTATACTGTTTTCGGCTTGAATAATGATATATTCTAATTTTAAAATATCAAATATTTTTTTGTATGTAGTTAACATCATATTATATGTTTCTTGCAAAGAAATTCTATTTATATGAAAAGAATAACTATCTTTCATAATAAATTCTTTAGCACGAATAATACCTAATCTTGGTCTTATTTCATCTCTAAATTTAGTTTGTATTTGATAAATATGTATTGGTAATTCTTTATAAGATTTAATCACATTTTTCAAACAATACGTTATAGCTTCTTCATTAGTAGGACTTAGAACTAAATTATGTTGTTTGCGATCTGTAATATTAAATAATTCAGCTCCATAATCTTTAATTCTATTACTTTGTTCCCAAATACAAACATTTTGTAGTATAGGTATTAAAATTTCTATAGCATTAATTTTATTCATAGTGTTGCGTACTATGTTTTCAATATTTTTAAGAACTTTTAAGCCAGTAGGTAACCAGTAATAAATACCAGAAGATAATTGTTTAATCATACCTGCATTAATCATTATGGTATAACTATTAATATTTTTTTTATTAATTTTAGAAGTAAAAAATACATAATTAGTAGCTAACACTTAACATTCCTTTAAACAAAATAAAATAATATATATAAATTATTTATTAATATATATATTTTAAATATATACTATTTATTTATATAAATAAAATTATGAATCCAATTTGAAAATAACAAATAACCGTGACTTTTCCATGTATTAATTGGTTTAGAAAAAATATTATTTTTAGTAAAATAATTATATGGAATATGTATTTTATTATTTTTTTTTAGATCATTAAAATATTCTTTTGCAATAGTATTAAAATCATATTCAGGATGTCCTGTAATAAAAATATATTTTTTATTATATGTTGTACATAAATAAACTCCAGCCTCTTTAGAATAAGATATTATATTAAGATCTGTATAATTTTTTATTATATCTAAAGAAAAATCTGCATATCGTGAATGTGGTGCAAAAAAATAATCATCAAATCCTTGAACCAACAAATTATTTTTTAATACAATTTTATGTTTAAAAATACCTAATAATTTAGTATTTCTAATACATTTAGGTATATTATATAATATATATAAAATAGCTTGTACAGACCAACAAAATGATAATATAGAATGCACATGTTCTTTAGACCAATAAATAATACGTACAAAATCATTCCAATATCTGATTTTAGAAAATGGAATTAACCCTAATGGTGCACCAGTAATAATTAACCCATCATATTTTTTATGCATAATTTGTTCTAAAGTATAATAAAATTTTTTAGTATGTTTTAAAGAATTTATATTATGTGATTGTATATCATGGATATATAATAAAGTTAATTTAATATATAATGGTGAATATGATAATAACCGAATAATTTGATTTTCTGTATCAATTTTTTTATACATCAAATTTAATAATAAAATATTAATTATTTTATATGAATTATTATATTTAGGAATATTTTTATTAGATAATACAACAATATGTTCTTGTTTTAAAATATCAATTGCTGGTAATTTATCCGGCACTATTACTGGCATAGAATATTATTCCTTATAGAAATTATATAATATAAAATATATTAATAAAAATTTTGTTATACTAACTAAAAATATGATAAATTATTTTTTTTATGTATAGTAATATCACGTATTCCTTGTAATATTGGAAATTCATTTAATAATTGTTTTTCAATCCAATTATGTAATGTTTGTTGACTCATAGCGCATCCTTTACATCCACCATTAAATTTTAATAATGCTATTTTTTCTTTTGTAATTTTTATTAATTTTAAAGATCCTCCATGATATAATAATTTAGGATTAATATTTTGTGTTATATATAATATAACTTTATTTTGCAAGTCTTGGTGTATATCATCTGTAATATTTGTTACATTATTCATAATTTTTTATTATATATTAATAGAACATTAAAGTTATTATATAAAAAAATAATAATATATAAAATATATATTGTATATGTTTACACTATATATATAAAAAATATATAATTTATTATTGAATAATAAATTATATGTAAATTAATTTGTGAGAAAACTAATATGCGTCCCATGCTTAATGTTGCCATACGTATAGTACGACAAATAGGAGATATAGTTTTACAATATTATGAAATACAAAAAAAATATCTTAATCATACAGAAAATTATAATTTTATTATTATTAAAATGTTACGTTTAATTAATAAAATTACAATTAAATCATTAAATGATATATATTCTAAAAATATTATTGTATCTAATAAAAAAGAATTATTAATTTTAAAATATAAAAAAACCACATGGATTATTAATCCATTAGATGGCATAGTTAATTTTATTAAAAAATTACCTCATTTTGCTATATCTATAGCTATCTGTATTCATGGAAAAACAGAAGTATCATTAGTTTATGATCCATTAAGAAATGATTTATTTACTGCTATAAGAGGCCAAAATACTCAATTAAATGGGTATAAAATACGTTGTACAAAATTTTCACATAAAAAAGATAATAATTTTTTATTAGGTTTAAATCCAGATTATATTTTTTACAGTAAAAATAATATAAATTTTATAAATATATTACATCAATATTTAGTGTCATTACGTGTTAGTGGTTCTATTGCTTTAGATTTAGCATATGTATCATCTAATAAAATTAACTGTTATATAAATAATAATATTACAGATTTTTATTATTTTATTGCTGGCGAATTACTAATTAAAGAATCAGGTGGTCTACTAACGGATTTTATAGGACATTATAATTATAAATATTCTAAAAATATTTTAGTAGCTCATTCACATATATTACAATTATTATTATCTCAGAAGTCAAATTAATTTAATAATTTATTTTAATAATACTTCATTCAAAATATTTTATAATTAAATATACTCTGCATAAAATAAATATATAAATTATATATTTATTATATAGGAATTATATACAAATGACTATTCAAAAAATCAAAGAAATATTGCAAACTAAATTAAAACCTATATATTTAAAAATTAATAATACAAGTCATAATCCAAAAAATAATATTATTACACATATACAAATTATTATTGTTTGCAAACAATTTGATAATCAAAATTTATTAAAACGACATCAATTAATATATCAAATATTAGAAAATAATATTTTAAAACAAATACATTCAATATCTTTAAATACATATTCTATATCTGAATGGAATAAAAAAAACAATTTTAATTAAAATAATAATATATTATATATTTTATTAGTATTATATTTTTTATAGAAGGATACAAGATGATGAATTTCATACCAATATATAGTAAAGAAATGAATATGACTATTATATCAAAAATAATTATGGATCATATTCAAAAAGAATTGCTAATTATATCCCAAAATAAGAATATTAAAGGTTTTCGCAAAGGTAAAGCACCTTTAAGTTTAATAACTAAATTATTTGTAAAAGATACTTATAAAAAAGTATTATATAAATTAATGAATGATATGTTTTATAAATTTATATATGAAAAAAAAATTAATATTATAGGTCAACCAAAATTTTATTATAAACTATATAAATATGGATATAATTTAACATTTAATGTTTGTTATTATCAATGTCATGAGTTTGATATACAACAATTAAATAATATGGTAATTGAAATACCTGATATTAATATTCAAGAACAAGATATAAAAAATATTATAAAACAAAATTATATAAAAAATATTACATGGTTAATATCTAGTAATAATTATGTAATTAGTATAAATGATAGAGTAACAATAGATATATATTTAAATAATAAAAACAATCTTGTCCTTAAAAATAAAAAAATTGTTTTAGATAAAGAAAATTATATTATTCAAGATTTAGAAATAGCATTAATAAATAAAAAACATAATGAAGAATTTTATTTAAATAAGATTGTATTGAATAATTATCCTAATAAAAATATATTAAATACAAAACAAAATTTTATTATTCATATTAAAAAAATTGAAATTAAAAAAGAAGTATATATATCTAAAGATATATATAATGTAAATAATCATTTTACATATAAAATATTATATAATAATACTATTAAACAATTAGAATTAATTAAAAAAAAAATTATACGTAATGCTATTTTACATAATTTTATTAAAATTTTTTTAAAAAATTTTAATAATATTACAATATCTAATAATACATTAATACAATTAAAATTACATAAAGAATACAATGAATATTGTATATTAACAAATATTTTATATCAAAAACTATTGTTAAAAAATATAAAAGAATATATTATATTTAAAATTTTTATTAATCAAATAATTATAAAAATGAATATTAAATCTAATATGAATCTAATATTAGATATGATTACTGAAGAAATTACTTATGTAAATTATATTAATCATAATATTAATAAAAAATATATAAATAATATTTTTAAAAATAAATATTTATTACAACTAATATCTATTCATACATTAGAATATCAAATTATAAATAATATAATAAAAAATATGAAAATAAAAAAAATAAAATTTAATTTTTCTAATATATAAGTAATAAAAAATATTTTTTATATATAAATTTTTTATAATATAAAAATAGGATTGAGCATGTTATATGATAATCAAAATAATAAAGTAATATCAAATTATCTTAATTTAGTTCCTATGGTTATTGAACAACATTCTAAGGGTGAAAGATCTTATGATATTTTTTCTAGATTATTAAAAGAACGTATTATTTTTTTAACAGGAACTATTGAAGATAATATGGCTAATATTATTATAGCACAAATATTATTTTTAGAATCAGAAAGTAATATTAAAGACATATATCTTTATATAAATAGCCCTGGTGGAATTATTACATCAGGAATGTCTATATATGATACTATGCAATTTGTTAAACCAGATATTAGCACAATTTGTATTGGACAAGCATGTTCTATGGCTGCTTTTATATTAGCATCTGGTAAAAAAAATAAACGTTTTTGTCTTCCTAATTCACGTGTTATGATTCATCAACCTATAGGTGGTTATAGAGGACAAGCTACTGATATAGAAATTCATACTCAAGAAATTTTAAGAATTAAAAAACATATAAATAAATTATTATCTTTACATACTGGACAAAATTTAAAAACTATTGAAAAAGATACAGATAGAGATAGATTTTTATCTGCTACGGAAGCAATGCAATATGGTTTAGTAGATAATATTATTTATCATCGTGAATAAATTGTTTATGATCGTACTAATTTGTAAAATAAAATTATTTATATAAATGAGGTTTTTTTACATGATAAATAAAAAGGATGATTTAAATAATCTATTATGTTGCTCCTTTTGTGGTAAATTTCAAAATGAAGTTAATAAATTAGTATCAGGAAATAAAGCTTATATTTGTGATAAATGTATTATATTATGTAATAATATTATTTATAAAAATAATATTAATAATAATATTATTTTTAATAAAGCATTAACACCACATAAAATTTTTCAATATCTAAATAAATATGTTATTGAACAAGAATTAGCAAAAAAAATATTATCAGTAGCTGTATATAATCATTATAAGAGATTGCAACTTTCTGATATTAAAAAACACAATAAGATAGAAATTGAAAAAAATAATGTTTTATTAATAGGTCCTACAGGCAGTGGAAAAACATTGTTAGCTAAAACATTAGCACGTTTTTTAGATGTTCCATTTGCTATTGTTGATGCTACAACATTGACAGAAGCAGGATATGTTGGAGAAGATGTAGAAAATATTATACAAAAATTATTGCAAAATGCAAATTTTAATATTGAAAAAACGCAAAAAGGTATTATTTATATTGATGAAATAGATAAGATTGCTAAAAAATCTGATAATGTATCTTTAACACGTGATGTATCTGGAGAAGGTGTTCAACAGGCTTTATTAAAGTTAATAGAAGGTACTATTGCATCTGTACCACCTCAAGGAGGTAGAAAACATCCACAACAAGAATGTATACAAGTAGATACAAAAAATATATTATTTATATGTGCTGGTTCTTTTTATGGTTTAGATAAAATAATTAGTTCACGTTCTAATGATTCATATACGTCTATAGGATTTAATATAAATAAAGGACAATATAATAAAAAATCAGAAAAATTTATTAATTATATAGATAGTGTTACATCTAATGATTTAATTAAATTTGGTTTAATTCCTGAATTTATTGGTCGTTTGCCTGTAATTGTTACATTAACGTCATTAAATAAAAATGGATTGAAAAAAGTTTTATTAGAACCTTATAATGCTCTTATTAAACAATATCAAACATTATTTCAATATGAAAATATTAGCTTAGAATTTGAAGAATTAGCTATTCAAGAAATAGTAAATAGTGCTATAAAATTAAATATAGGTGCTAGAGGATTAAAAACTATTATGGAAAAAACTTTATTAAATATAATGTATGATATTCCATCATTATTAAATGTAAATAAAGTTATAATTACTGCTAATGTTATAAAAAACTTATCAGAACCTATTATAAAATATAAAACATAAATATCATTATATAATATATTTTTTATATTATTAATTATATTTTATAATATAAAATTATTATACAATAAAGAGAGGGTTTTATGGATGTTAATCAGCCAGAACGTATTGTAATACCTGTGTTACCATTACGTGATGTGGTAGTATATCCTCATATGGTAATTCCTTTATTTATTGGTAGAAAAAAATCTATTCAATGTTTAGAAGCAGTAATGAATAATAATAAAAAAGTTATGTTAGTTGCACAAAAAGATGCTTTAAAAGATAATCCTGATTTAAATGATTTATTTTCTATTGGCACAATTACATTAATTTTACAAATGTTAAAATTACCAGATGGTACATTAAAAATTTTAGTCAAAGGATTGCAAAGAGCTAAAATTGATACATTATTAGATAATGGTAAATATTTTACAGCTAAAATTTATTATATTGATTCTCCTAAGTTAGTAGAAAAAGAAAAGATAGTATTAATGCGTACTGCAATTAATCAATTTGAGAGTTATATTAAACTAAATAATAAAATTCCGCCTGAAGTATTATCATCTTTAAAAAATATTAATAGTATAGATAAATTAGCTGATACTATAGCTTCTCATATGCCTTTAAAATTATCAGATAAACAATTAATATTAGAAATGTTTAATATCAGTGAAAGATTAGAGTATTTAATGGCTATTATAGAATCTGAAATAGATCTATTACAAGTTGAAAAAAAAATTCGTAATAGAGTAAAAAAACAGATGGAAAAAAGTCAAAGAGAATACTATTTAAATGAACAAATAAAAGCCATACAAAAAGAATTAGGTGATATGGATATTTATCCTGATGAAAATGAAATTTTAAGAAAAAAAATAGATTCAGCTAAAATGTCAAAAGAAGCTTTAGAAAAAACAATATCAGAATTACAAAAATTAAAAATGATGTCTGCAATATCGGCAGAAGCTACTGTTGTAAGAAGTTATATAGAATGGATGATACAAATACCATGGTATAAAAAAAGTAGATTAAAAAAAAATTTATTTACTGCTAAAATAACATTAGATCAAGATCATTTTGGATTAGAATATGTTAAAGAACGTATTTTAGAATATTTAGCTGTACAAAATAGGTCTAATAAAATAAAAGGGCCAATTTTATGTTTAGTAGGTCCTCCAGGAGTTGGAAAAACTTCATTAGGTAAATCTATTGCAAGAACAACTGGAAGAAAATTTATAAGAATGGCATTAGGTGGTATCCGTGATGAAGGAGAAATTAGAGGACATAGACGTACATATATAGGATCTATGCCGGGCAAAATTATTCAAAAAATCATAAAAACAGGAGTAAAAAATCCATTACTTTTATTAGATGAAATTGACAAAATTTCATATGATATGAGAGGAGATCCTGCTGCTGCGTTATTAGAAGTATTAGATCCTGAACAAAATATTTCTTTTAATGATCATTATCTAGAAGTAGATTATGATCTTTCTGATGTTATGTTTGTTGCTACATCTAATTCTATTACAAATATTCCATTACCATTATTAGATCGAATGGAAGTAATTAAATTATCTGGATATACTGAAGATGAAAAATTAAATATTGCACAAAAATATTTATTACCTAAACAATTTTATCGTAATGCACTAAAATTTACAGAATTAAATATTAAAAAAGATGCAATTATTGATATAATTAGATATTATACAAGAGAATCAGGTGTTAGAAACTTAGAAAGAGAATTAGCTTCTTTATGTAGAAAAGCTGTAAAAAAAATTTTAGTTAGTAATAATAATATTACTAGTATAGAAATTAACAAAACAAATTTAAAAAAATTTTTGGGCGTAAAAAAATTTGATTATGGAAAAGCCGAAAATATAAATTGTATAGGGCAAGTTATTGGTTTGGCTTGGACAGAAGTTGGTGGTGATTTATTAACTATTGAAACTTCATGTATACCTGGCAAAGGGAAACTAACATATACAGGTTCTTTGGGAAAAGTAATGCAAGAGTCTATACAAGCTGCTTTAACAGTAGTTAGAGCACATACTTTATTATTAGGTATTAATAATAATTTTTATAAAGAAATTGATATTCATGTACATGTACCTGAAGGTGCTACTCCTAAAGATGGTCCTAGCGCAGGAATAGCTGTTTGTACGGCTTTAGCATCAAGTTTAAGTAATAATCCTGTAAAAGCTAATATTGCTATGACTGGTGAAATTACTTTACGAGGTCAAATATTACCTATAGGTGGGTTAAAAGAGAAATTATTAGCAGCTCATAGAGGTGGAATAAATATTGTGTTAATACCATATCAAAATAAAAGAGATTTAGAAGATATACCTAAAAATATTGTTACTGATTTAAAAATTTATCCAGTTAATAAAATTGAAGAAGTTTGGCAATTATCTTTATTAAATAAACTATGTTAATTATTTTTTATGAAATATGAATTTCATAAAAAATAACGTTAACATTTAATAAAACTTAAAATATATGTTAAAAGAAATTATATCATTTACACAAAAAATTATTCAATGTCCTTCTATTAGTCCTAATGATGCTGGGTGTCAAACATTATTAATAAAATTTTTAAAACAATTAGGTTTTTTTATTGATATTATTAATATCAATAATACCAAAAATTTTTGGGCATATCATAGTTGTAATTATATTAAAAATATTACACCAACATTAGTTTTTGCAGGACATACAGATGTTGTTACTCCAGGTAATATAACATCATGGAAATATCATCCATTTAAAGCAACTATTAATAATAATATTTTATATGGTCGTGGTGCATGTGATATGAAAGGTGCTTTAGCTGCAATGATATTTGCAGCTAAATTATTTATCCTAACAAATAAAGTTTATCATGGTAAAATAGCATTTTTAATTACTTCTGATGAAGAAGGAACAGCAGAAGATGGTACAATAAAAGTTATAAAAAAATTAATATCTCAAAAAGAAATTATTGATTACTGTATATTAGGAGAACCAACTAGCTATAAAATTATAGGTGATAATATTAAAAATGGCAGGAGAGGTTCTTTAAATATTTTTTTAAAAATTAATGGTGTACAAGGACATGTAGCATATCATAAACTTGCTATTAATCCTATACATATTACTATACCATTTTTACAAGAATTACTAAATATTATATGGGAAAAAAATAATTTATTTTTACCTAATACTAGTATGCAAATTACTAATATTATTTCTGCTATACAAAATAATACTAATATTATTCCTAATAATATTAACATACAAATAAATTTTCGTTATACACATAATATACATTATTCTTATATAATAGATAAAATTAATAATATTATTAAAAAATATATTACTACTTATGATTTAGATTGGTTTTTATCTGGTAAACCTTTTATAAGTACATATAATGACATTAATCATTATAATAAAAGAAATTTAGTAAATATAGTTAAACATAATATTAAATTAATTAATAAAATTACTCCATCATTAATTAATGATGGCGGAACTTCTGATGGACGATTTATTATAAAAACAAAAGCACAAATAGTAGAATTAGGATTAAAAAATTCTACTATACATAAAATTAACGAATGTGTTAATATTAATGATATCTATGTTTTATACAAAATATATTATAATATTATACAAGATATATTATTATAATTATAAAAATTTTACATTATTAAAATTAATTAAATTATCTTTATTAAAAATCTGAATTTTAGAAGGATATTTAATATTTTTAAAAATACTATTTTGCAAAAAAATATTATTAATAAATGAATGTATAAAAGAATTTATATCTATAACTCTGTAACATAAGTTTATATAAATATTATTTATATATATATTATATATTTTTGGTAAATATGTTCCATTTTGTCCTTCATCATATAATAAATTAATATTTAAAAAACTAGATTTAATACATTGAATATTAATATCTGTTATATATATATTATTTATAATACCACCACGTACAGCATTATTTTTAATTCTTAAAAAAGATTGTAATTGTTCACCAATGGTTTTGCAATTTCTTATAAAAATATTATTTATTCCACCAGTACATTCACTACCTAAAACAATTGCCCCATGTCCTTTATTCATTAAACAATTTTGTATAATAATATTTTTTGAAGCTATATTAATTTTTCTACCATCACTATTTTTACCTGATTTAATAGCAATACAATCATCTCCTGTATTAAAATAACAATTATCAATTAAAACATTACTACAAGATTCTGGATTGCAACCGTCATTATTAGGACCTATACTATTAATAGTCACATTATTGATGTAAATATTATTACTTAATAATGGATGTATTTCCCACATAGGAGAATTAATAATAGTTATTCCTGTAATTAAAATATTAGAACATAAATATAATTGTATAAAATTAGGTCTAAGAAAATGATTATATCCAAAAATTCTTTTATTAATTGGAATATTATTTTCCATCATGTGAATTAATAATTTTACATCTTTATCTTGTAAAGTTGTATTATCAATATTTTTTTTCCAAGACCACCAATTATATAAACTAGCTTGTCCATCTAATGTTCCATATCCTGTAATAGCTATATTTGTTTGATTATATGCATAAATTAAAGGAGTATAATTAATACAATCTATACCTTCCCATCTAGTTAAAACATTAAAATATTTTTTAGGATCAGTAAAAAATTTTATAATAGTATTTGCACATAAAAATAAATTTACATTACTTTTAAGATGTATAGGCCCACAATAAAACTCTCCATCAGGAATAATAACTGTACCACCACCATTATTATGGCAATCGATTATGGCAGAATTAATGACTTGTGAAATATCAATATAATTATTTGATATTTTATCAAAATATGTTTTAAGATAAAATTTTTGTTTTTTAAAAACAGGAATATTAATATTATTTAATATTAAATTAAATTTTTTATAATTAAACATATATTTTAATATCTATTTAATTAATAAAATTTATTATAATAATTAATAAATAATTATCATTTGATATATATCATTAAATATTAATAAATAATATTTATTTAGTAATATTTAAAATATCTGTAATAGAACCTGTTAATATTTCTGCAGCCAATCCGATTGATTCATATAATGTAGGATGTGCATGAATTGTTAATGCTATATCTTCTATATCACATCCCATTTCAATAGCTAAACTAATTTCTCCTAATAATTCTCCTGCATTAGGTCCTATAACACATCCTCCAATAATTCTATTAGAACATTTTTCTATAATTAATTTAGTTAAACCATATTCAGCATTACTTGTCATTGCTCTACCTAAAGCATTCCATGGGAAACATGATGTTTTATATACTATATTATCTATTTTAGCTTGTTTTTCTGTTATTCCTACCCAACCAATTTCTGGATTAGTATATGCTATTGATGGTATAATTTTTGGAATAAAATAATGTTTTTTACCAGCAATTACTTCTGCTGCTAAATGACCTTCATGCATACCTTTATGTGCTAAAAGAGGAGGTCCTATAACATCACCAATAGCATATATATTAGGAATATTAGTTCTCATTTGATTATCCACACAAATAAAGTTTTTATGATTCATTTTTATTTTATTAAAATCTTGATTAATATAATTAGAATTTGGTATTCTACCTATAGCTACTAAAATAATGTCATACGATTTAGAATATATAGATTGTTGATTATCACTAGTCATATGTACTTGTAATATATCTTTTGTGTTATCTATAGATATAATTTGTGTGTTTAATAATACAGTAAATTTTTGTTGAATACATTTTTTATAAACATTAATAATATCTTGATCAATTTCTGGTAATAAATCCTTTGATATTTCTACAACATCTATTTTAGATCCTAAAGTATTATAAATAGTAGCCATTTCTAATCCAATAATTCCTGCTCCTAAAATTAACATTTTTTTAGGTATAGTTTTTAACATTAATGCATCTGTTGAATTCCATATACGTTTATCATTAGGAATTATTGGTAATGTATTTGATCTAGAACCAGTAGCAATAATTGCATTTTTAAAAAAAATCTGTTTAATATTATTATTATTATTGATTTCTATAATATTTTCTGTAATGAATTTTGCCGTACCATTTATAATATTTATATTTCTTTTTTTTGCTAAAAAATTTAGACCATTAATTAATTTATTTATTATATTCTTTTTCCATAATAATATGTTTTGTATGTTTAATTCAATTTTATTATTAAAAATACCTTGTTTATTACATATATTATTTTCTTCAATAATATTAGAAATATGTAATAAAGATTTAGACGGAATACATCCTACATTTAAACATACTCCACCTAAATTATTATACTTTTCTATAATTGTTGTTTTCATACCTAAATCACTACAACGAAAAGCAGCAGAATATCCTGCTGGTCCACCACCAATAACAACTACTTCTGTATTTATTTGTTTATTCATAAAAAGTTTCTATAATTAAGTTTAATAATTAATTGTACATTAATATATTTCTAATATCATGTATTAAATTACAAATATAATTTAAAAAAATAATTCCATCTACACCATTTATTACTCGATGATCATAAGATAAAGATAATGGCAACATTAATTTAGGAATAAATTTTTGACTATCCCATACAGGTTTAATAATAGACTGTGATATACCTAAAATAGCAACTTCTGGAGCATTAATTATAGGAGTAAAAAAATTACTACGTATACCACCTAGATTAGATATAGTAAAACATCCACCTTGCATATTTTTTGGTATGAGTTGTTTTTTTTGTGCTTTTTGTGATAAAAGAATTATTTCTTGCGCAATATCGATAATACTTTTATTAAGAACATCAAATATTACTGGAACCATTAAACCTTGTTTAGTATTAATAGCAATACCTATATTATAGTACTTTTTAATAATTAACGTTTCTTTATCTAACAAAGATGAATTAAAATATGGATATTTTTTTAAAGCATATGCACATATTTTTATAATAAAACTCAATAATGTAAGTTTAACATTACTATTAGTATTTTGAAATTCTTTATTTTTTTCAACACGAAATTTTTCTAATTGTGTAATATCAACTTCTATATGCTGTGTAACATGCGGAATATTTTTCCAGTTATTTGTAAGATTTACACTAGTAATTTTTTGTATATGATTTAAATATATTTTTTCTATATTACCATATTGTTTATAATTATTGATATTTGCATGTAATTCACTAACATTATTAATATCTGTTTTTTGTGTACTAAACTTTAAAATATCCTCTTTAGTAATTCTATTTTTATTACCACTACCCTTAACTTCTGATAGATCAATTTTAAATTCCCGTGCCATTTTTCTTATAATAGGAGTTGCATTAAAATATTGTTCTTGATTATATAAAGTATTTGTTTTAATAATATTATTTGTTTTAATAAATGATGTTTGATTATTAGTTATATTATTATTTATAGTATTTATAGATAAAACAATTATAATATCATTTGTATGAATGATATCATTAATTTTAATATTTATTTTTTTAACATATCCAGCATATAAAGATGCAATTTCAATTGTATGATTGTCGTTATATATAATAATTAATGATTGATTTTTATTAATTGTACTATTTTTTTGCACTAAAATTTGTTTTACTACCATACTTTTAGTGCCTATATCGGGAACTAAAATATTTTGAGAAAATATTTTATTAATATTTTCTTCTTGTATTTTATGTGTTGTATTTTTAGTATTATTATCTTTAATAGTTAATATTAAACTATCTGTATGTACTATATCTCCTACAGATACTAAAATTTTTTGTATTATTCCAGAATAATTAGTAGGAATTTCCATAGAAGTTTTATCACTTTCTACAATAATAATACTCTGATCTTTAGTTATAAATTCTCCTTCTTTAACTAAAATATCAGTAACCTTCATGTCTTCATTGCCTATATCAGGAAGTATTATATTTTTATTCATATTATTCCTTTTTAGGAGCTTCGAGGATTATTTTTATTTATATCAATATTATATTTTTTTATAAAATGCATAATAATATTATTATTAATAATATTTAAATCTAATAGAATATTAAGTACTGCTAATGTTATATAAGGAAAACTAATTTCAAAAAAATCACGTAAATTTTGTCTACTATCTGAACGTCCAAAACCATCTGTGCCTAAAACAAAATAATTATTTGTAGGAATATATTTCCTAATTTGTTCAGCAAAAATTTTCATATAATCTGTAGTAGCAATAGTAGGACAATTCTTCATAATTTGTGTTATATAAGGTATACGACGTTTGTTCATAGGATGTAACATATTCCAACGATCACAATCTTGTCCATTACGTGCAATTTCAGTAAACGAAGTTACGCTAAAAATATCTGAACTAATATCATACTCTTGATATAATATTTTTCCTGCTTGTATTACATGTTTTAGTATAGAACCAGAACCAAGTAATTGTACACAACATTTTTTCCCTGGTATATTACGTAATTTGTAAATACCTTTACATATACCATACTCTACTCCTGTAGGTATAATATTAGGCATTTTATAATTTTCATTAGTAGTGGTAATATAAAAATATATATTTTCTTGCTTTTCTCCATACATTCTATGTAAACCATTATATATAATGATTGCTAATTCGTATGCATAAGCAGGATCATAAGAAATACAATTTGGAACTGTTAAAGATTGAATATGACTATGTCCATCTGCATGTTGTAATCCTTCACCATTAAGAGTAGTTCTGCCAGATGTAGCACCTATTAAAAAGCCTCTTGCTTGTTGATCACCTGCTGCCCAACAAAAATCACCAATTCTTTGAAAACCAAAAATAGAATAATAAATATAAAAAGGTATCATAATTAAATTATTTGTAGAATATGATGTTGCTGCAGCTAACCAAGAGGCAAAAGCACCAGATTCATTAATACCTTCTTGTAATATTTGTCCTTTTTTATCTTCTTTATAGTAAGCCAATAATGCTTTATCTTGTGGTGTATAATTTAATCCATTAGAATTATATATGCCAATTTGTCTAAACAATCCTTCCATACCAAATGTGCGTGCTTCATCAGCAATAATAGGTACTATTTTATTTTTTAAATTTATGTTTCTTAAAAGTAAACCTAAAATTTTCACAAATGCTTTTGTCGTGGATATATAATTGTGTTGTGTATTAAATAATACACTAAAATCTGATAATTTAGGTAAAATAATTTTATCCGTAACATGATTTCTACGATATGGTATATAACCACCTAATTTTTTACGTTGATCATGTAAATATTGATATTCTATAGATTTTTTTGCAAAAGAAATATAAGGTAATTTACATAAATCATTATCACTAATATTTAGTGATAAACGATCACGTATATTTTTTAAAGTTTTAATATCAATATTTTTAATTTGATGCGCAATATTTTTACCTTCAGCTATTTCTCCTAATCCATAACCCTTGATAGTATGCATTAAAATAACTGTAGGTTTATTTTTTGTTTTATAAGCCAAATTTAATGCAGCATATATTTTTTTAGAATCATGACCTCCATAGTTTAATTGTTCAATTTCTTTATCAGTTAAATGTTCAACCAATTTTAAAGTTTCTGGATATTTACCAAAAAAATGTTTTCTAATATAATTACCATTTTTTGATTTAAAATTTTGAAAATCTCCATCTAATGTTTCATTAAATAAATGAATTAATTTTTTACTATTATCTTGAGATATCAATTGTTCCCATCGATTGCCCCAAATAACTTTAATAACAGACCATCCTGCACCATTAAAAAATGAAGCCAATTCATTAATTATTTTACCATTACCATATACTGGTCCATCGAGTCTTTGTAAATTACAATTAATAATAAAAATTAAATTATCTAATTTTTCTCTTGCTGCAATATTAATTACCCCTTTAGATTCTGGTTCATCCATTTCACCATCACCTAAAAATGCAAAAATTTTACGTGTAGACGTATCTTGTAATTCTCTATTATGCAAATATTTTAAAAATTTAGCTTGATATATAGCTGATATTGGACCCAACCCCATAGATACAGTAGGAAATTGCCAGAAATTTGGCATAAGTTTAGGATGTGGATAAGATGATAATCCTTTGCCGCATATCTCTTGACGAAAATTATCCAAATTTTTTACAGTTAATCTATTTTCTAAAAAAGATCTTGCATAAATACCTGGAGATATATGTCCTTGAAAATAAATAATATCTCCATGATTATATTTATTTATAGCTTGAAAAAAATGATTAAAACATACTTCATAAATATGAGCTGAAGATTGATATGATGAAATATGACCACCTAAATCTAATTTTTTTTTATAAGCTCTTAATACTATCATTATTGCATTCCAACGTATAGTATTTCTGATTTTTTTTTCAATAATTATATTACCTGGATATATTGGTTCTTGCACTAATGATATAGTATTAATATAGTCATTTCGACTATTAACATCATAATTTATATAATTTTTTATTTTATCTAATAAAAATTTTGCTCTATTTATACCTTCTTCTTTAATAACATATTTAATAGATTGTATCCAATCATTAGTTTCAATTGGATCCACGTCATTATATTTTTCATCTGACATGGCATATATTCCTTATTTGTAATATTATTCATATAATATTATGTTTAAAAAATTTTCATTATATATTTAGTATATAATTTATAAAAAAATACTTTATTTTGATTTATTGATTGATTAATTTATTATAATTATAATAGATAAGTTTATTAAAAATTGTAATAATTTTAATTACATTTTAAAAATTATAATTTTAGTAGTGTTATTATTAAAATTTTACTAAATATTAGTAATATCTCCTTTTTGTTGTAACCATTTACGGCGATCCTCTGATCTTTTTTTAGATAGCAACATATCCATAATAGATAATGCTTTCTTAATATCTAAATTATTATTATGAATTACTAATTGTACTAGTTTTCTAGTATTAGGATTAAATGTTGTTTCTCTTAATTGTTTTGGATTCATTTCTCCTAAACCTTTAAAACGTTGTACATTAATGCTATCTTGCTTATATTTAGAAGCATACTTATTTAAAATTAATAATTTCTCATTTTCGTCTAAAGCATAAAAAATATGTTTACCCAAATCTATACGATATAAAGGTGGCATAGCAACATAAATATTACCATTTGTAACTAATGGGAAAAAATGTTTAATAAATAAAGCACATAATAAAGTAGCAATATGTAAACCATCAGAATCTGCATCTGCTAAAATACAAATTTTATGATATCTTAATTTTTTTAGATTATCATTATTAGGATATACACCTATTGCTAATATAATGTCATATATTTCTTGTGAACATAAAATTTCTTCAGAATTAATTTCCCATGTATTCAAAATTTTACCTTTTAAAGGCATAACAGCTTGATAATTTTTATCTCTTGCTTGTTTAGCAGAACCACCAGCAGAATCTCCTTCTACTAGAAATAATTCTGTTTTTTTAGGATTTTTAATAATACAATCTGCTAATTTACCTGGTAAAAGTGAACTTATATAATTTTTTTTCTTTATAATTTTTTTAGATTCTCGAATACGTTTTTGTGCGTTTGCTATTACCATATCAGCAATACATATACCAATCTTAATATTCTTATTTAACCATAAAATAAAAGCATCTCTTACTATATGAGATACAAATACTGTACATTGTCTAGAAGATAGACGTTCTTTAGTTTGTCCTGTAAATTGTGGATCTTGTATTTTTATAGATAATACATATGAACAATCATTCCAAACATCATCACCAGATAATTTAAGATTTTTAGGTAAAATATTATGACAGTTACAAAAATTTTTTATGGCATCTAATAGTCCAAGTCTTAACCCATTAACATGAGTTCCGCCATTAGTTGTTGGAATTAAATTTACATAACTTTCTGTAATAATAGTATTATTACTATTAGTTATCCAAAATAAAGCCCAACTAATATGTTTGGTTTTACTAATATAGTCACCTGTAAATGGTTCTTTAGGTATAGAATTAAAATTTTTTGAAGAGTTTATTAAATAATCACATAATCCATATTTATAATGCCAAGAATAATAATCTTTTGTATTTTTATTTTTAAAACTAACCGTTAACCCTGAACATAATATTGCTTTTGCCTTTAATAAATTAATTAGATGTGATACTAAAAAAGTAGAATGTTCAAAAAAATGTTCATTAGGCCAAAATCTAATTTTAGTTCCCGTATAATTAATATTATTATTAATAATACTTAAATCCTTAACTTTACATCCATTTTCAAAAATAATATGATATGTTTTTTTATTTCTAAAAATACTAACTTCCATTCTTTTAGATAAAGCATTTACTACAGAAATACCTACACCATGTAATCCTCCTGAAAATTGATAAGTTTTATTAGAAAATTTTCCTCCTGCATGTAAACGACATAAAATTAATTCAATTGCAGGTATGCCTTCTTGAGGATGTATATCAATAGGCATACCCCTACCATCATCAATAATTTCTAATGATTGATCTTTATATAAAATAACTTCAATATTTTTTGCATATCCAGCTAATGCTTCATCTACACTATTATCTATTACTTCTTGACCCAAATGGTTTGGTCTTGTTAGATCAGTATACATTCCTGGTCTACGTTTAACTGGATCTAATCCTTCTAAAACTTCTATTGCATCAGCATTATATTGATTTAAATGATTCATTATTTATTAAATAAATAGCAATTTTAATACGTTAAATATAAAAGAAATATATTGTTAGTCAATTATTATTTATAATAATTTATATTTTTTAGAAAACAAAACATATTATTTATGTAATAAAACACATTATAATGTTAAAATTACAAATTTTATATGATTAAATTAATTTATTAAAATATTTTTATTTATTTTAATAATAAAATAAAATAAATTATAATTTTACTTATTATAATTTATAAATGTTTTTTTTAAAAAAATTTTTTTATAAAAAATAGATAATATTTCTTGTGTAAAATTATTATATTTTAATATTATATGTTCAATATATTGATTAATAATTTTATAATTTATTAAAGTAATAATTTTAACAATTAAACTCATAATAATCATTACTATTATGGTAATTAAATTAGGTAATAAATTATATAATAATATTTTAAATTTTAAATTTATAAGAAATTTTATTATATAAAATAAAATATAAACATTGCCAAGTGATATAATATATTGACTTATAAGATAAATAATATTTAAATATATCATATAGGAATTTAGTAACAAAAATTCTTTTTTTATACACAAATTAATTGCTGTTTTTGTATCTTTTATAATAATTTCAGGAATATTTGTTATATAATTATAAGTGTATATAAATTTTTTAAAACCTTTATAAAAAATTTTTTCAATACCAAATATATCATCCTTTTTTAATTGTATTTCTTTATATATATTAGATATATCATTACCAGACCAAATTTTTTTTTTAAAATTTGTTAATAGATATAATGTTTTATTTATTAATAAATATTTTTGTATAATAATAAATAATGAAATAATAAACATTATTATTAATATTAATAATATTAATTTTATAATTAGTACAGATTTCCATAACATATCTATGATATTCATAAATAATCGTTAATTTGTTTATTAAAAGTTAGTATTTAGTTATTAATTATTGAATTTTATGTATAACCAACATAAAATTTTATATAATAATACTAATTATGATAATATATTATTTATTATATAATATTTTTTTATTTTTTAATAAAAATTAAATATTATTTTTATTTAATATAAATTATGTAATACTATTATATTCTTTTACTAAAGATATAATTATAGTAAAACTACATGCAAATAACATTCCAATAACCCATGTAAAATACCACATATTAATTTATACTCCTATGATTTTTTTAATAAAAATTATTAGGATTTTTATTTATTTGTTCTATTGTTATTTTATAAAACATTTGTTTATAACACCAAAATGTATATAATACAATAATTGGCACAAAAATTAGTGCTGTATATAACATTATATTTAATGTTAATTGACTAGATGTTGCATTCCATGCTGTAAGAGTATGATTTATATAATTACTATTAGGTATAATAAAAGGAAATGTTGTCATAGCTATAGTAGATATAGCACTAATTGTATAAAAGATAGAACAAATAAATGCACAAATATCTTTATTATATATAGAAAATAATATAGTACATATAATACTTAATATACCTAATATAGGTATAATGAATAATTGTGGGTAATATAAAAAATTATTTATCCACATACCATAACCATATATAATATCAGAAATTAACATAGGTAGTTTATGCATTGTATAAATACTTATAATATTATTAAGTTTATATCCTTTTATATAAAATATAATATTAATAAAAGATATTATTGAAAAAAATAATAATAATATAGATATTATAGGTATAATAATACTTAATTTATTATTAATATTTTTATTATTAATTCTAATTTGTAAATAATTTGATGCTTGATTAAGCATAAGTAAAGTCAAAGTTATAATAATAATTATATTAAAAGAACTAAATAATGTTAACACATCATAATTTGAGTAAATATGATAATATCTATCAAAATAATAAGGTATACCTTGTAAAATACATCCTAAAATAATTCCTAAAGAAATAGGTGGTATTAAACTACCTATTGAAATAAATATATCACATATTTTTTCCCATAATATATTAGATAATTTAGATCGATATTCAAAACCTATTGGTCTTAAAAATAAAGCAAATAATAATATAAATATAATTATATAAAAACTAGAAAATAAAGTAGCATAAACATTTGGCCATGCTGCAAATATAGCACCTGCTGTAGTAATTAACCAAACTTGATTACCATCCCAATGCGGTGCAATAGTATTAATAATTATTTTTCTTTCAGATTTGTGTCTTCCTATAATAAATAATAAAATTCCTACTCCCATATCTAATCCATCAGTAATAATAAAACCTGTAATCAAAATGATTATTAAAATATACCAAGTTAGACGTAAAAAATCATAATTAAACATATTTCAATTAACCTATTTTATTTCTATTTTTAAATATTATTGTATATTTTTTTTTTCAAAAAAATATCTTCCAGTTTTTAAAATACTTGGTCCTATATAAGCAATTTTATATATAAAATATAATTCTATTATAAATAATATTGTATAAATTATCATAAGAATAATTATTGAAAATAATATTTCTATTATATTAATTGAAGATGCAGCTATAAATGTAGGTAAGATTTCACCAATAGCCCAGGGTTGTCTACCATATTCTGCAACAAACCATCCTGATTCAGAAGCTATCCATGGTAATGGTATAATATAAGTACAAAATTTTAATAAATAGTTTTTTTTATCAATAGTATTTCTTATACTATAAAAAAATACTAATATAATTGTAACTAATAAAATTATACTAATTAAAACCATAATACGAAAAGCAAAAAATAATGGTGTAATTAATGGAATGGAATCTTTTGCAATTTGTCTAATATCTTTATAATTTATTTTATTTAAATCATGATAATTATATTGTTTAATTAAAAAACCATATCCTAAATCATTTTTATACATATTTAACGTTTTTATATAATTAGGATTAGTGTTACCACTTTTTATTTTTTCTAAAGCTATTAAAGCTTTTAAGCCATTTTGAATTCTTAATTCATAATTTGTAATTAAATCTTTGATCCCTAATATAGGTGTATTTATTGATCTAGTTGCTAATATTCCCAATACATATGGAATAGATATAGAATATTTATTAGTTTGAGTTTTTTGATTAGGAATACTAAATATTGTAAATGATGCAGGTGGTTTTTGTGTTGTCCATTCTGCTTCAATTGCAGCCAATTTTATTTTTTGAATATCACCTATTTGATAACCAGATTCATCTCCTAAAACAATAACAGAAATAATAGAAGCTAATCCAAAACTAGATGCAATAATTATAGATTTTTTAGCAAAAATTATATCTCTTTTTTGTGATAAATAATATGTACTAATACCAATAACAAAAATAGCAGCAGTAGTATATCCAGCAGATATTGTATGTACAAATTTTACTTGTGCAACTGGATTAAATATTAAATGCCATAAATTATCCATTTCCATTCTCATGGTATGATAATTAAAATGTGCAGCAATTGGATTTTGCATCCAGCCATTTGCTATTAAAATCCATAACGCAGATAAATTAGAACCTATAGCTACCAACCACGTTACGATTAAATGTTTAATTTTACTTAATCGTTCCCAACCTAAAAAAAATAAACCTACAAACGTAGATTCTAAAAAAAACGCCATTAACCCTTCTATAGCTAATGGTGCCCCAAATATATCACCTACATAGTGTGAATAATAAGACCAATTTGTTCCAAATTGGAATTCCATAGTTAAACCAGTAGCGACTCCTAATGCAAAATTTATACCAAATAATTTACTCCAAAATTTAGTCATATCTTTATATATTACTTTACCAGATAAAACATATAATGTTTCCATAATAGCTAATATAAAAGACATTCCTAATGTTAAAGGCACAAAAATAAAATGATACATTGCTGTTAATGCAAATTGTAGTCTTGATAAACAAACAACATTTAACATTATTAATACCTAGTTTTGTAATTTTAATTTTAAAAATCATAATATATTATATTATGAATAATATAACTAAATTTATTATTTTATTATTAAAATAATATTTATTATTATATAATATGTGCAATTAATATTTTATTTAAATTTGCATTAACAAATATAATGGTTCTTCTAGTAAAGATTTTATATTATTTAAGAAACCAATTGCTTCTTTCCCATCAATTAGTCTATGATCATAAGATAATGCTAAATATGTCATAGGCATAATGCAAATTTTTTCTTTAATGACTATAGGTCTATCTTTAATTGCATGAATTCCTAATATAGCACTTTGAGGTGGATTAATAATAGGTGTAGACATTAATGATCCAAAGACTCCACCATTAGTTATAGTGAATGTACCACTATTTAAGTCATCTA
Organism: Enterobacteriaceae endosymbiont of Neohaemonia nigricornis; assembly: GCF_012571795.1. NCBI lineage: Bacteria > Pseudomonadati > Pseudomonadota > Gammaproteobacteria > Enterobacterales > Enterobacteriaceae > Enterobacteriaceae endosymbiont of Neohaemonia nigricornis. The sequence continues at coordinate 220,138 of NZ_CP046222.1, read as the reverse complement.
TAGATAATTGATTAGTATTACTTTTTAAAACAAGTTCCTTAATTTTTTTTTCAATATCTAATAATGGTATTTTATCAGTATCTTTAATAATAGGTGTTAATAAACCTCTTTTAGTAGCAATAGCTATATTAATATGATAAAAATTATTATAAATAATATCATTATTATCTATATATGCATTAATTTGTGGATATATTTGTAATGATTGAGTTACAGCTTTAATATAAAACGACATAAAACCTAATTTAAAATTGTATTTTTCTTGTATTAAAACGTTATATTTGTTTCTAATTTTATTTATTTTTTGCATATTAACTTCATTAAAGGTAGTTAACATAACAGTATTATTTTTAGATAACATTAATTGTTGAGTAATTTTTTGTCTAATTGGAGACATTGGTACTCTTGTTATATTATATGTTGTAGAATTTTTTATGTTTATTTTTTCATTATGTTTTTCTTGATTATTATTTAATATATCGTAATTATTTTTACGTCTTAAAGAAGGACTTAAATAATGATTATTAGTAATATTATTTTTTGTTTGTTTGTCAGTAATTTTATTGATATCATATTTAATATCATTTAATGCTATTTCTTCTAATATTCCAATAATTTGTTGTGATTTTACTGTTTCTCCTTGTTTTACTAATATTGTTTTTAAAATACCATTTATGGTAGCTGGTATTTCTAAAACAACTTTATCTGTTTCTAATTCAACTAAAATATCATCGGTTTTTATTGAATCTCCTTGTTTTTTACACCATTGAATAATAACTGCATTACTAATAGATTCTGGTAATTCAGGTACAATAATATTGGTATCATTCATGAATATGTTATCCTTTTTTTTTTAATATTAAATAATATTTATTTATATATTAAAAGCTTTAAATAATATATTTTGTTGTTGTTTTTTATGGATATTTATATATCCTGTTGCAGTTGATGATGATTCTTCGCGACCAATATAATAAATTATTTTTTTTAATTTATTTAAAAAAATATATTGAATATACATCCAAGCTCCTTGATTTTTTGGTTCTTCTTGACACCAAAATATTATTTTATTATTTGTATATTTATTAATAATTTGTTTTATCATTTCTAATGGAAATGGATATAATTGTTCAATTCTAATTAATACAGTACAATTATTTTTTACAATATTTCTATATTCTAATAAATCATAATATATTTTGCCCATACAAAAAATAATTCGTTTAATATTATTAATATCTATATTTTGTATTTCATCTATTATTTTAAAAAAATGTAAATTAGTTAAATTTTTTAAAGGTGTAAATGTTAAATTATTGCGTAAAAGTGATTTTGGTGTCATAATTATTAGTGGTTTTTTTTTTACTTGTAATACTTGTTGACATAATAAATAATACATTTGTCCAGCAAGAGTTGGTACACAAATTTTCATATTATTTTCTGCACATAGTTGTAAATATCTTTCAATTCTTGCGGATGAATGTTCAGGCCCTTGACCTTCATATCCATGTGGTAATAATATTATTAAATTAGATTGATATCCCCATTTTTTTTCACCTGAACTAATAAACTGATCTATAATAATTTGTGCACCATTTGCAAAATCTCCAAATTGTGCTTCCCAAATATTTAAACTATTATTATTTTGGATAGAATATCCATATTCAAATCCTAAAACTGATTCTTCAGATAAAACAGAATTATAAATATTAAATATTCCTTGTTTTTTATTTATATATTTTAAAGGTATATAAGGAATACCAGTAGTTTGATCATATAATACTGTATGTCTATGAGCGAAAGTTCCTCTTGTTATATCTTCTCCAGATAGACGGCAAGATATTCCTTGAAATAATATATTAGCATATGCTAAATTTTCTGCTGTGCCCCAATCTAAAGGTATTTTTTCTTGACTCATTGCTATTCTATCTAAATAAATTTTTTTTACTCTTTTATGTATATGAAAATTATTAGGAATAGTGCTAATAGTATAAAGTAATTTTTTTAGTATTTGAATAGGTTTTTGAATAAAAGATTTTTTATCATGTGTGTTATGATCTTTAATAACATTGAGAGTATGATTAGTGCTTATACATTTTTTTTCAAATATTTTTTTACATTTATCATATATGTTTTCTATAAATTTTTTATTAACAATTTTTTCTAATAATAGTTTATTTTGATATATTTTTTGTATTGTAGAATGTTTTTTAATAAAATTATACATTATTGGTTGTGTTATGTCTGGATCATCAATTTCACTATGTCCATATCTACGATAAGAAATTAAATCAATAAAGACATCTTTATGATATTTATTTCTATAATCTATAGCTATTCTAAGTATAAAAATTACATCTTCTACATTATCTGCATTAACATGGAAAATAGGAGCGTTAATCATTTTTGCAATATCAGTACAATAATGACTAGATCTAAGATCTTTAATATTAGAATTAGTAAAACCAATTTGATTATTAATAATAATATGTATAGTACCATTAATATTATATCCATTAGTTTGAGACATATTTAATGTTTCTTGTACAATACCTTGCCCTGTAATAGCAGCATCTCCATGAATATTAATAGGTAAAATAATCTCATGATTACATATTTTATCATATTGTGCTCTAGCTATTCCCATAATAACAGGATTAATACATTCTAAATGTGAAGGATTACATACTAAATTTAAATATATATGCTTATTATTAATTTGAGCAATTGTAGAATAACCCAGATGATATTTTACATCATCCATTTGTTGTGTATTAATATTTATATTATTAAATTCATCAATTATGGTTTGTATTTTTTTACCCATAATATTTACTAATACATTTAATCGCCCTCTATGTGCCATGCCTAATATGATGTTTATTTTTTTTGCTTGTTCTTGACTTATATAACGAATAATTTCTTTTAAAATGGGTATTAAAACATCACATCCTTCTAAAGAAAATCTCTTGGTTCCTGGGAATTTATTACCTATAAATTTTTCAAAATATTCTGCAACTATTAATTCTTCTAAAAAAGTTTTTTTTTCCTGATAAGAAAATTCTTTTTTTGTAAATTCTATTTTTTTTTGTAGCCATTTTTTTTCATTATTAGGTAAACCTATATATTCTATACCATAATTTTCACAATATATATTTTTATAAATATCATAAATTTCAACAATACTTTTTAATCCTAATTTTGTGTTTACAAAAATTTTTTTATTTAAAATATTATTATTTAATGTCAAATTTTCTATTTTTAATACATCATGTATTTTATTTTTATTAAAATTTAATGGATTATTATTTGCATAATAATGTCCTATGGTTCTAAAATTTTTAATACATTGTAATATTACATACATTATATCATGATGATGTTGTTTATTAATAATGGATGAATTATTTTTCATAAAATTTTTTTGAAAAAAAGATCTCCATGATTTATTAACAGATGTTTTATCTAATACAAATTTTTTATACAATTTTTCTAAATAAAAAAGATTTGTAAAAATAAGGTTATTATATAAATTGTCTTTATCCATTTTATGTTCTTTTTATTTGAAATATATATTTAAATAAATATTATAAATGTTTAATATTTATTTATAAAACTATATTTAATTTTTATTATACATAATTATTTTTAAATTATTCATATGTTATGATGTAATTTATTTATTATAAAAAATAAAATTAATATATATTTATTATAATAATTTAATTTATGCATAATTATATAGATTACATTACTAAAAAAAGTTAGTATATTATAGAAATTATTTAAATATATAATAAAAAATATTATGTTTTATAAAATAATTATTTATATAAATAAAAATATATAAGTAATTGATTCAGATTAATGTATATTTTTTAATAACTTTTTTTAATGTAAAAAAATAATATTATCTATATTTTTTACTTAAAATTAAATTAATTAGGGAGTTATATGAATATACATAAAAAGGATATTAATAATAAAACTATCAAACCAATATTATCAAAATCACAACAAGAATATAATAAAGTTATCAGCAATCGTCATATACAAATGATAGCCATGGGTGGTGCTATAGGTTCTGGTTTATTTTTAGGCTCTAGTATTAGATTAAAAATTATGGGACCTTCATTAATTATAATATATGCCATATGTGGTTTTTTTTGTTACTTAATTATGCGTGCTTTAGGGGAATTAATATCTTATCGTCCATCTAGTGGTAGTTTTATCTCATATTCAAGAGAATTTTTAGGCAAGTATGCTGAATATTTATCTGGTTGGATGTATTTTATTAATTGGATAATGACTGGTATTGTAGACTTAATGGCTATATCATTATATATGCATAAATGGCAATGTTTTCAACATATATCAAAATTAGTTTTTGCATTATTGACATTATGCATAGTATGTATTATTAATGTTATAGGTGTAAAATATTTTGCAGAAATTGAATTTTGGTTATCTTTTATAAAAGTTTTTACTATAATAATATTTATTATCATAGGTGTTACTGTTTTATTTAGTTACTATATTTTTGATTATAATATAACTAATATTCCAATAAATATTCAACAAAATTTTTTAAATAATCATGGAGAATATATAATTTTACCATATGGTTTATGGCAAACTATATTATTAACTCAAGGTGTTATTTTTTCTTTTGCTTCTATTGAATTGGTTGGAGTTGCTGCTGGTGAATGCAAAAATCCTCATAAAATTTTGCCAAAAGTTATTAATGGTGTAATTTGGAGAATTATGTTATTTTATATAGGTTCTATTACATTATTAATTTTATTATTACCATTAGAACAATATAAGGGATTTATTAGTCCTTTTATTACTGTTTTACAAAAAATTAGAATACCACATATTAGTTCAATAATGAATATTGTAATTATCAGTGCTGCATTATCTAGTCTTAATTCTGGCCTGTATTCTATAGGACGTATTTTACGAACAATGGCTATAGGCAATGTTGCACCAAAAATTTTTACTAAAATGAACAAATATAATATCCCATATGTTAGTATTATAACAACTGTTAGTATTTATTTAATTGGTATTTATATTAGTTATCTATTAACAAATAATATATTTTCTATTATTTTAAATACTGCTTCATTAGGTGTTATTTTTTCATGGTTATTTATTTTATTTTGCCAAATAAAACTAAGAAAAGCTATTAATCAAGGTATTATTCCAGAAGTTCGTTATAAAATGCCTGGAACACCATTTACTTCATGGTTAACAGTAATATTTCTTATATGTATATTAATAACAATTGCTTGTAATTATCCTAGTGGTACTTATTCAATAAGTTTAATACCATTAATAATGTTATTATTATATTTAGGATGGTTAAAAGTTAAAAAAAAAAATAATAATATATAAAATTTTTAATTAATTAAAACAACAAGGTTAAGTGTAAAATTTTTTGCCTTGTTGTTTTTAATGTATACATAATTATTATATTAATTTTTATAAATATTTATTTATAACCATTTTTTTTTCTTAAAATAAAAATAAGGAGCTAATGCTGATATAAACATTAATATTAATGCGTATAAATATCCATAATGCCATTTTAATTCAGGTAAAATCTTAAAGTTCATGCCATAATTAGAAGCAACTAATGTAGGAGGTAAGAAAATTACAGATACTAATGAAAATATCTTAATAATTCTATTTTGTTCTATATTAATAAATCCCATAGCAGCTTGCATTAAAAAATTTACTTTTTGAAATAAAGATTCATTATGAGGTAATAATGAATCGATATCACGTAAAATTTCTCTTGCTTGTTCCATTTGATTATTAGGTAATTTGGTTTTTCTTATTAAAAAATTTAGTGCTCTTTGTGTATCCATTAAACACAATCTGACTTTCCAACCTATATCTTCTAATTCTGATAAATTTGATAATGCATTATCAAATTTATCATCTTGATGTCCTTTCATAATAATAATACTTAAAGATTCTAAATCACTATATACATTTTCAATTTCATCAGCTAATTGTTCAATTTTAGTTTCAAATAAATCTAATAATATTTCATAAGGATTATTATCTTTTAATATTTGATGTTTAAAACGCATTCTATATAATCTAAAAGCAGATAATTCTCTTTCTCTTAAAGTATATAATCTATTATTTTTAATCGTAAAAGCAACAGTAGCATTGCCTGCGCGATCTTCAATATCTTCATAAAAAAAAAATGAGTGTATGTGTAATCCATCTTCATTTTCAAAAAATCGTGCAGAAGCTTCTATATCTTCTAATTCTGGCCTAGTAGCTAAATTTTGTCCCAATAAATAATATAATTTTTTTCTTTCTTCTTTAACAGGTTTAATTAGATCAATCCAAATAGCTTCTATAATATCATTTGAATTCTTATCTAATTCTAGACGTATTAAATGATTATTTTTTAATTTAAAAGCATAAAACATACTATAATTCTCATTGTATATTATTTTTTATATAAAATATATATAAAATATGTTTGCTATATTTTAATTATATATTATTATTTATATAATTTGACATAATCCACTTAATACCTATTTTATCAAATTTAATTTTTAATTTGAAATCTTTTTTTAAAATTTCAATTTTTAAAATTATACCTTTACCGAAAATATTATGATTAACTTTTTGTCCTACATAGTAATCTATACTATTTTTTAATTTTATTTTTTTTGGTGTATAATTTGGCTGAAAGTTTAAATAACTAATATTTTTTACACAACATATTGGTAACTCATTAATAAATCTAGATGGAATTGTATTAATTTCTTTGCCATATATATATCTATTTTTTGTATACGTTAAAATAAGTTTTTTTTTTGCTCTAGTCATACCTACATATGCTAAACGTCGTTCTTCGTATATATTTTTTTCTTTATATATAGATATTTTATTAGGGAAAATACCTTCTTCCATTCCAATTATAAAAACCTGATTAAATTCTAATCCTTTAGAGGCATGTATAGTCATTAATTGTATATAATTTTTATTATTTGTAATATGTTTATTATTTATATCTATATTTTCTACTTGTAGAATACTTTGAGAAAGAAATTCTACTAAAATATTTTGTTTATTTATAGAAATATTATTATTTTTCTTTGACAAATTATACATAAAATGTTTTGAAGAATTTATTAATTCTTGTAAATTATTTAATATAGAATTATCTTTGTCATTCATAATCTTACAAGAATTTTTACTATACATTTCTTGTAAACCTGTTAATACTATAGTTTTTTTAATAATATTAGGTAAAGTATCATTTAATGTATTTTGTTTTAATGTTTGTATTAATTTTATAAATTTAATTAATGCATTTAATGATGAAGTATTAATATTTTTTTTTTTTATTATTAAAATACTAGATTCCCATAAAGAAATATTAAGTTTATTTGCTATGGTTTTAATAATTTGAAAAGTATTTTTACCTATACCTCTTTTAGGAATATTATAAATACGTTCAAAAGCAATATCATTATTATAATTAGAAATTAATTTTAAATATGATAATACATGTTTAATTTCTTGTCTCTCAAAAAAACGTATACCACCATAAATATAATATGGTATATTAAACTGCAGCATTTTTTCTTCTATAATACGTGATTGAGTATTATTCCTATAAAGAATTGCGCAATCACTTAATGAAAGATTATTATTAATAATATATTTTTGAATATATCTTGCAATATATTCTGCTTCATCAAATTCATTATAAGCTAAGTAAATAGTAATTAAGTGACCATTGTTAGAATTAGTCCATAATGTTTTTTTTACTCTATTAATATTATATGAAATTAATTTATTAGCAGCATTTAAAATATTATTAGTAGATCTGTAATTTTGTTCTAATAAAATAATTTTTGCTTGATAAAAATCTTTCAAAAATCTGTTAATATTTTCAACTTTAGCACCACGCCAACTATAGATAGATTGATCATCATCTCCTACTACTGTTATACAAGTATTAATTTCTTTGTTATATAATAAATTAATAAAATTATATTGAATATCATTAGTATCTTGAAATTCATCAATAAAAATATTTTTATATTTTTGTTGATAAATATCTAAAATAGATGGATTATTTAAAAATAATTCATATAACTGAATAATTAATTCGTTAAAATCTAATATTCCTGTTTGTTTACATAATTTTTGATATTTATTAAAAATAATATGTAAATTTTTATATATGATATTATTATTTTGTTTATAATTATTAAATTGATAAGAATTTTTTACAAAATTAATATATTTAATAATGTTATCAATATTATAAATTTTTTCATTAAAATTATTATTTTGTAAAATATGTTTTATTATTTTTTTTTGATCATCATTATTAATAATTTGAAAATGTTTTGGTAATTTTGCTTCTACATAATGAATTCTTAATATATAATATGCAAAACTGTGAAATGTTCCTATCCAAATGTTATTATAATCTTTTTTACAATGGATTATATTTTTAATTCGTTCTTTTAATTCTTTTGCTGCTTTATTTGTAAAAGTAACAGCTAAAATAGAGCTTGAAGAGCATTTCATTTTATTAATTAACCATGCTATACGTCTAATTAAAACTAATGTTTTACCACTACCAGCTCCAGCTAAAATTAATAAATTTTGTCTATATGCAGATACAACTTCACATTGTTTATTGTTTAGATCTTTTAATAAATTCATAATATAAATTATTTATATTCACAAATTAATTAATATTAATTATTCTATAAATTAATATTATATGTTAATAACACCATCATAAACATGATGTGCTGTACCAAACATAAATAAATTGTTATTTTTACCATTCCAATTAATATTTAAATCGCCACCTAATAATGTAACTCTAACTTTATTAGATAAAATATTTTTTTTTATACCTACAGCAACTGTCGCACAAGCACCTGATCCACAAGCATTAGTTTCTCCTATATCTCTTTCAAAAACACGTAATTTAATATGTTTATTATTTATAATTTCCATAAAATTAACATTAATTTTTTTAGGAAAAACAATATGATTTTCTATAAATGATCCTATTAAGTTTACTGGAAAAGTAGATATATTTTTAACAGTAATAACGCAATGAGGATTTCCTATAGAAACAATATTAAAATAAATATATTTATTTTTAAATAAAATTCTATAATTTTCCTGTATTGTATCTGTAATAAAAGGAATATCTTTTGGTAAAAATAATGGTTTACCCATGTTAACACAAATTAAATTATTATCCATAATTTTTAAAATTAAAATTCTATTATTTGTACTAATATAAATAGTATTCTTTTTTATTAATTTTTTTTTTTTTAAGTATAATGCTAAACAACGTGCACCATTACCACATTGTTCTACTTCATTGCCATTAGCATTAAAAATTCGATAATGAAAATCAATATTGTTTTTTTTAGGTACATCTAAAATAAGTAATTGATCAAAACCTATTCCAGTATATCTATTAGATAAATTTTGTATAATATTTTTAGTAAAAGTAATGTTATAATTAATATTATTAATAATAATAAAATCATTATTTAATGCTTGCATTTTAGTAAATTTTATTTGCATATAGTTTTTATTATGTTTAGTAAAATAAAATTGATATTATAATAAAAGACATAAATTTATTATATATATTTATATAAATAATTATTATAAAATGTATTATTATATTTTATAGTAACTGATAAATTTTTTTCTCCTATTAATAAAATATCTGCCGGTCTTTTTGCAAATAATCCTACTGTAATTACACCAGGAATATTATTTATATATTTTTCTATTTTTATTGGATCCAATATCTGTAAATTATATATATCTAATATAATATTACCATGTTCTGTAATAAAATTTGATCTATATTTTACTTTTGCACCTAATTTTTGTATTATTCTAGTAATATATGCTTGTGCTTGAGGTATAATTTCTATAGGTAATGGATGTTTAGCACCTAAATAATTTACAATTTTAGATTGGTCTACTATACATATAAATATTTTAGCAAAATTTGCAATAATTTTCTCATTAGTTAATGCTCCACCACCACCTTTAATCATTTGCATATTATTATTTATTTCATCTGCACTATCAAAATAAATATTAATATCATTAATATGATTTATTTCATATATATTAAAATTATATTTTTTTAAAAATTTAATAGATAATTCTGAAGCTGCAACAATTCCTTTAATGTTTTTTTTTATATGTCCTAACATATTAATAAAATTAATTATAGTAGTACCAGAACCTATGCCAATAATATTTTGATTTTTTTTTATATATTCTAATGCTATTTTAGAAGCATTTGTTTTTAATTTATTTAACATATTATAATGATTTTAAATTAATAATTTTTATTATATAAAATACATATCATTTTAGGAAATAAATTAAATATTATAATTTTAATAATATATTACTTGATTTAATATATAAGATATTAGAAAATAACATAAATAAGAATATGACATTATAAGCATATACTATTAAAATTTATAATGAGATAATTTCATGAAAAAAATAAAAATATTTTTATATTTATTTATAATGATTATTATGCTTCCTATGTATAATATACAAGCTAAACAAACATCATTAATAACTAATAATAGAAGTATATATACAGTTAATCATATGCCAAATTTAACTTTGGCAACTATTTTAAGTAAAGTTATACCATCTGTAGTTAATATTAATATAGATGGTAGTATTGTGACTAAAAATTTTGTTATACCTGAAAAAATACAAAAAATAAGTATCGAACAACATTTTTGTGATGTAGGTTCTAAATTTAAAGAAACACCATTATGTGTCAATAATGAAAATATTTTATCAGAAAAATTTCATGCTATTGGTTCAGGTGTTATTATTAATGCTAAAAAAGGACTAATTATTACTAATAATCATGTAATTGAAAATGCTAATTCAATTACAGTAGAATTATATAATGGGGAAATTTATCCTGCTAAGTTAATAGGTCAGGATGAAGCATCTGATGTTGCCGTACTTCAAATTAAAAATGCAAAACAATTAAAAAGTATTAAAATTGCTAATTCCGACCAATTAAAAGTAGGAGATTATACTATAGCAATAGGAAATCCATTTGGTTTAAATAATACAGTTACTACAGGTATTATATCTGCATTAAATCGTTCTGGAAATAACACAAATCATTTTGAAGATTTTATTCAAACAGATGCGGCAATTAATCATGGTAGTTCTGGTGGTGCATTAGTTAATTTACAAGGTAATTTAATTGGAATTAATACTGCAATAGTAACACCTCCCTCTGGAGGAAGTATAGGTATTGGTTTTGCTATTCCTAGTAATACTATTATAAAATTATTTAAACAAATTAATAAATTTGGTTATGTTAGACATGGGTTTTTAGGTTTTTCTGGTATAGATCTTAATCAAAATTTAAATAATATATTAAAAATTAATAAGAATACTGTAGGTATTTTTGTTAAAGAAGTATGGAATAAAAATACAAAATTAAAAGCTGGTGATGTTATTGTAGCATTTAATGGTAAAAAAATTAATAATTTTATGTTATTAAGAGCAAAAGTAAGTTCATATTCACCTGGCAGTAAAATAAAATTAAATATTTTAAGAAAAGGATTATTAATTAAAAATATAACACTTACATTACAAAATTCTGAAAATATCAGCAACCAAATAAATTTATATGGATTAGAAGGAATTAATTTAACTAATTTTTATTCTTATAAAAAAAACAGTAAAGTTATTGGTGTTAAAGTTGTTAAAATAAGTTCTAATTGCTTAGCTGTAAATGCAGGACTACGTGTAAAAGATATTATAATAGAAATTAATAATAATAAAATTAAAAATATTCAAGATATAAAAAAAATATTAGGTACATGTAAAAAAAAACATTTAGTTATTTTACATGTTTTAAGAAATAAACATGATTTATATTTAATAATGTAATTTTTTTAAAATAAAATATAAAATTATATTGAAATAATCATGTTTTTTATTTATATTTAAATATTATTGGCCCTTTAGCTCAGTTGGTTAGAGCAAACGACTCATAATCGTTAGGTCGTTGGTTCAAATCCAACAAGGGCCATAAAAAAATAATTAGTATAAAATACATATCCAATCTTAATTAATAATAAGCAAGATTTATTTAAAATATTAACTTATCAAAATTATTTATTTTTTATATGAAAAAAAATTATTTCATAATTTAATTTACTAATTGTATATTATTATTTAGTAATTAATAAAAAAAGGTATTATTATGTTTGAAATATCTTTTATACAAAAATATTTTAAAGAAATTCAAAAACGTAATAATTTTGTTAGGGGGTTTCTTTAATTATTATCATTATAAAAAAAAATTATTATATATTAAATCAGAGTTAATTAATCCAAAAAATTGGAAAAATTTTATTCAAATATATAAATTAAATAAACAAAAAACTGATATAGAAAACATAATTTGTTCTTTAGATAAAATTAATAAAGAATTATATGATATTAATGAATTAATTAATATTGCTATACAAACTAATGATAATGTTATTATATCAGAAGCATTACAAATATTAAATAGATTAAATAAACAAATAGATGTTTTAGAATTAAATAATCTTTTTGTTAAAACTCATGATAAAAACAATTGTTTTATAGATATACAAGCTGGGTCAGGAGGTATAGAATCACAAGACTGGGCACAAATGATTATGAAAATGTATATAAAATGGGCAGAACGTAAAAATTTTAAAACATCTATTATTACAAAATCTTTTGGTGAAATAACAGGCATTAAATCAGCTACTATTCACATTCAAGGAATTTATGCTTTTGGATGGTTAAGAACAGAAAGTGGTATACATCGTTTAGTAAGAAAAAGTCCGTTTAATTCTGCAGGTAGAAGACATACTTCATTCGTTTCGACTTTTATATATCCTGATGTAAAAATAAATTCTAATATACTTCTTAGAACACAAGATTTAAAAATTGATGTTTATAGAGCTTCTGGAGCTGGTGGACAACATGTTAATCGTACTGAATCTGCTGTACGTATTACTCATATTCCTACAGGTCTTGTAACACAATGTCAAAATAATAGATCACAACATAAAAATAAACAACAAGCTATTAAACAAATACAAATAAAATTATCTAAATTAGAATATTTAAAAAAACAAAAAGAAAAACAAGAAATTGAAAATACTAAATCAAATATTAGTTGGGGAAATCAAATACGTTCATATACATTAGATGATACACGCATAAAAGATGTAAGAACAGGTATAGAAACACATAATATACACGATGTCTTAAATGGTCATTTAGATCAATTTATAAAAGCAAGTTTAAAATTAGGTTTATAAAATATAGGTTATTTTATATATGTCTCACAAAATAAAAGAATATACATCTATATATGATGATATAATGAAATATCGTATTAATAAATTAAAAAATATTAAACATTATAATAATAATATTTATCCAAATAATTTTAAAATTAATATAACAACACATAAGTTATATGAATCTTATCATAATATTTCTGTACAATTGTTATTACAGATAAAAAAAATATTTTATATAGCAGGACGTATTATTAATTTGCGTATTATGGGTAAAGCTACATTTATACAAATGCAAGATCATTATGGAACAATACAAATTTATATTTCTAAAAATAATATAAAAAATATTAAATATTCTGAATTTATTAATCAAATAGATTTAGGTGATATTATAGGTGTAGTAGGCACAGTTTTTAAAACTAAAATAGGTACCTTATCTATTTCTTGTCAAGAATTTTTCCTATTAACGAAATCATTAAGACCTTTACCTGATAAATATTATGGTTTACATAATCAAGAAATCAAATACCGTAAAAGATATTTAGATCTAATTATTAATATAAAATCAAAAAAAATTTTTGAAACTAGATCTAAAATTATTGCTTATATACGTTTTTTTATGAATAAAATGGATTTTATAGAAGTAGAAACTCCTATGATGCAAAATATTCCAGGCGGGGCTAATGCAAGACCTTTTATCACTCATCATAATACATATAATATAGACATGTATTTAAGAATAGCTCCAGAATTATATTTAAAAAGATTAATTATTGGTGGTTTTCATAAAGTATTTGAAATTAATAAAAATTTTCGTAATGAAGGTATTTCTACCCAACATAATCCAGAATTTACTATGATGGAATTATATATTGCATATTCAGATTATAAAGAATTAATATTATTTTTAATACAATTGTTACAAAAAATAAATTTTCATATTTTTAATAACTATATATTAACTTATGATAATTATAAATTTGATTTAAATAAACCATTCCAAATATTAACTATGAGAGAATCAATAATATTTTATTATCCTGATATTAAATTAAGTAAATTAAATAATTTAAATCAAATACAAAAAATAGCTAAAAAATTAAATGTAATAATTAACAAACAATGGAGTATAGGTGAAATTATTGTTGCAATTTTTGAAACAAAAATTATTCATAAATTAATTTATCCAACATTTATTACAGAATATCCTGTTGAGATATCACCATTAGCACGTAAAAATAATATAAATTCTGATGTAGTAGATAGATTCGAATTCTTTGTTTGTGGCATGGAAATTGCTAATGGTTTTTCTGAATTAAATGATCCTAAAGAACAAAAAACAAGATTTGAAAAACAAAAAATAACAAATACAGCAAATAAAAATACAAACAATAGTACTATAGATCATGAATATATAGAAGCTTTAGAATATGGATTACCTCCTACAGCTGGTTTAGGAATAGGAATTGATAGATTAATAATGTTATTTACTAATAGCAAATCTATAAGAGATGTAATTTTGTTTCCTATGCTAAGACCATTAGAAAAATTATGATATATTTTGTTCTATCTTTTGAATTATAGATATAAAATCTTTAACATTTAAAGATGCTTGTCCAATTAAAAAACCATCTATATTATTTTTATTATTAAAATTAATGATATTAGAAGAATTAACTGAACCACCATATTGTAATATAATACTTTTAGCTACTTTATTATTTATAGACATAATATATTGACGAATAGATGTGTGTATATATTGTACAAAATTAGCATCTGCAGGTACACCAGAACCAATAGCCCAAATAGGTTCATACGCAATAATACTTTTATATAGTATATCTATACCATATTGTTTAATAACAAAATTAATTTGTTTAATACAAACATCAATAGTTTGATTTAAATCTTTTTCTTTTTTATTATCTCCTATGCATAAAATAGGTATTAACCCATGAGATTTAACTAAATAAAATTTATGTGCTATTAAAATATTATCTTCCAGATGAAATTGTCTTCTTTCTGAATGACCAATAATAATATATTTAACACCAATATCTTTTAACATATTTACTGAAATTTCGCCAGTATAAGATCCTTCAAGATGTATATCAACATTTTGTGCTGTTATAGTAATTGGTGTATTAGATAAATATTTAGCAGCTGTATTTAAATATACATAAGGAAATGCTATAGAAATTTGACATGAATATAATGTTTGATTATTTAGTACTTTTTGTATTTGTTTTAAATAATTTTTTAAAAACAAATAATTACCATTTAATTTCCAATTGCCTATAATTATAATTTTACGCATATATTTATATTCCTAAATAATATTACCAATATTGTTCAGTTGTAATATGACCTTTTAAATCTATATAATTTTTAGTAAGGTTATATTGTGTTTGTAAAATATTTTGTGTTTCTTTAATCATATTAGGATTACCACATAACATAACATGTGTTGTATTCTTACTTATACTAATACCAATTTTATGTTCTAAAATTTTATTTAATAATAAAGTTGTAATTCGTCCATATAAAATATTTTTATCCATATTATTTGTATATTTTGTTAAAACGATTTGTATAATTAATTTATCATTATATTTTTTTTTTAAAGATTTAATTAAGTTTATATAATTATAGTGTTCTATTAGTCTTATTGAATATACTAAAATAATTTTAGTAAATTTATGTAAATCGTTACCATCTTGTAATATTGATAAATATGGTCCTATACCTGTACCTGTAGCAAACATCCATAAATAATCACAAGAATGTATATTTTTAATAGTAAATGTACCTAAAGCTTTTTTAGATATCATAATCTTATCATTATATTTTAAATTTAATAAATATGAAGTTAATTTCCCTTTAACAATATTTTTAATATAAAATTCATTATTTTTATTGCTTGGTGCATTAATATATGAATAAGCTCTTTGTATATTTTTATTATTAATATCTAAAGATAATTTAGCAAATTGTCCTGGGATAAAATAATCTACTTCAGCTTTTACAATTATACTAAATAATTCTTTTGACCAATATATTGTTTTTTGTACTGTACCTACAACCCAATCTGTCATATTATTTATCCTATAATATTTGTATAATTTTAAATATACTAATTTATTATAATGTATATTACTTCTTATATATAGCGTATATTTGTAAATATCATTGACATATTATAATGATCAATTGTTTGTATAATTTCTTTATCGTAAATAGATCCTCCTGGCTGTATAAGACATTTAATACCAAGTTTTGCAATATAATCAATATAATTTTTAGAAGAAACAAAAGCTTCAGACGCTATAATCGAATTAACAATATTAAAACCATTATTTTGAGCCGTTATAATAGCTAATTGGATAGAATCCATAATATTAATTTTACCATGACTGATACCTAATGTAATATTATTTTTACAACAAATAATAGAATTAGATTGCATAAATCTAATAATTTTCCAACTAAATAACATATCATCTATTTCATATTGTAAAGGTTTTCTTTTACTTACGATATTCATATTTTTTTTTATAAAAGTAGTATCATGAGATTTATTAATTAAATGTTCTTCATTAATAAGATTTATATTACTTTTTTTATTATATTTATTTGTATCGTATAATATTACAATAATTTTTGCTTTTTTTGCTAAAAATATTTTAGCATTATTTGATATTTCAGGTACAACTAATAATTTTATATTTGTGTGTTGTATAATATGTTCTATTGTATTAACATCTAAAATTTTGTTTAATCCAATAGTAATTGGATTATTATCTATAATATTATGTGCACAATAAGCATTAATATATGATTGAGCTAAAAATTTATTTGAAGATACAGAACATAAATTAGATTTATTAAAAATAATACATGTAGGCATTAAAAAAGTTTTAAGGTATTTAATTATTACTTTAACATTAATAAAATCATCATATGTTAATTCCTTGCCTTGTATTTGCATTAATTTATTAATATGTAAATATTCTTTCACATTATTACAAAATTGTTTTTGATAATAATCATGAGATTCATATTTAATATTTTTTTTATGTTTTGGAAGAACAAAATTATATTGTTTACATTCTATATTTGAATGCATATTTTTAAATAATAAATTATGAGATTTATTATTAAAAAAATTAAATATTTTTTTATTATATAAATAAATATAATATAATGCTTTGTTAGCTAATTGTATTTTAGTATTTAATGATATGACACTTTTAGAATGTAATTCATTAATAATAAATTCATAATCTATATGATCTACTAAAACAGCTATATTTTTATAATTTTTTGATGCAGTTTGGACTATATAAGGAGTAATAGTATCTATATGATTTAGTGTCTTTTCTATATTGTTTGTATCATTTGATAAATTAGATAAATCATTAAAATTAACTATAACTAAATCAATTAAATTTATATTTTGTTTATTTAAATACTTTATATCTTGTTTACTTCTACTACTCGTAATACTTTTATATAATTTAAAATTTAAAATATTTATATCTTGTATTATTTCTTCACTATCAAAATAATCAGATAAACTAGTAACTAAATATCCGTTAGATTTTAAAAATAAGTAAGTCTTATGTGTAGCAATAATATTAAATTTGTATTGTATTAATGTTTTGACAAAATCTAAAATACCTGATGTATCAACTACACTGATGAATGCATATTTATTCATATTACTTATTATCATTTTATTTTTATAATATTGAAAAAAAATTAAATAATATTATTATGTTGAACTTATTTAAATATAAATGTCAATTAAAAAATTATTTATTTATATATAAAAATCTTTTTTTAATATTTATGAAAAATATATATAATAATTTTATAATATGATATAATTAAATTTTTTTAAAGGGATGTAGTTCAAATTGGTAGAGCATCGGTCTCCAAAACCGGTAGTTGAGGGTTCAAATCCCTCCATCCCTGTTTTATATTTAATAAATTCCTAAGATTAGCTTATTATTTATATAATTTTTATAAATTAATTTATCAAAATTATATAAATAATAAATATTATACTTCTTTTTTAAAATATATTAATTTTTCATACTATTTTTGAAGCAATTAAATATTCAAAAAATATCAATATAAATTCTTTTATTTGTTAAAAATATACATTTTATAATAATATATTATATATTTTTATATATAAATATAAAATATTATAATATTTTTATCAATAAAAATATAAAAGATAGAGGTATAGTATTAATGAATGGTGCTGAATGCATAATTTATGCATTACAAATAAATAATATTAAAACAGTTTTTGGTTATCCAGGTGGAGCTATTATGCCATTATATGATGCATTATATAATGCACAAATAGAACATATATTATGTAGACATGAACAAGCTGCTGCTATGGCCGCTATTGGATATGCGCGTTCTACAGGATGTATAGGAGTATGTATAGCGACTTCAGGACCTGGTGCGACAAATCTTATTACAGGTATTGCAGATGCTATGGCAGATTCTATTCCTATTATAGCAATTACTGGCCAAGTACCATTATCATTAATTGGCACTGATGCTTTTCAAGAAACAGATATTATAGGTATGTCTTTAGGATGTACAAAACACAGTTTTTTAATTAAATCACCATCAGAAATATGTAATACAATTAATAAAGCATGTATTATTGCATTATCTAATCGTCCTGGACCGGTTTTAATTGACATACCTAAAGATATACAATTAGCTAAAAATATAGCTATTGATTATAATAATAAATATGCAAATAGTAAAAATAATAAAATTATTAATTGTATAAATAGTAATATTATTAAAGCTAATAAATTAATAGAAAAATCTAGTATGCCAATCTTATATATTGGTGGTGGAGTAAATATTAGTAATGCTATTATTATATTACGAACATTTATAAATTATACAAAAATACCAACTGTAGTTACATTAAAAGGGTTAGGTACTATATGTCATACTTATCAATATTATTTAGGTATGTTAGGCATGCATGGTAATAAAGCTGCAAATTATGCAGTACAACAATGTGATTTACTTATTGCAGTTGGTGCAAGATTTGATGATAGAGTTACTGGAAATACAAGAGAATTTGCTCCTAATGCTAAAATTATACATATAGATATAGATGATGCTGAAATTAATAAAATTTGTTTAGTAGATATTGCATTATTAGGAGATGTTAAAGATATAATCCCATTATTATCTAAACCTATTAATATTACTGTATGGCAAAAATATATTATAAAACTTAAAAAGAAATATTCATGGATTTATAATGTTAATTATAATATAAATAATAAAATTTATGCTCCTATATTTTTAAATAAATTATCTAATATGTTAAAAAAAAACACAATTATTACGACTGATGTAGGACAACATCAAATGTGGGTAGCACAACATATGTTTTTCTCACATCCTAGAAAATTTATTACTTCTAGTGGATTAGGCACTATGGGGTTTGGGTTACCAGCAGCAATTGGTGCACAAATTGCTTATCCAGATGATCAAGTGATTTGTATTTCTGGAGATGGTTCTTTTGTAATGAATATACAAGAATTAAGTACTATTAAACGTAAAAAATTACCCATTAAAATTGTTTTATTAGATAATAAACGTTTAGGAATGGTAAGACAATGGCAACAAATATTTTTTAATAAAAGATATAGTGAAACTATATTATGGGATAATCCGAATTTTATAGTATTAGCTTCTGCTTTTGGTATAGATGGATGTAGTATTAATAAATTTAGTGAAATTGATAATGGTTGTAAACAAATGTTAAGTACACAAAACGCTTATATATTACATGTAACTATTAATGAACATGATAATGTTTGGCCATTAGTACCTCCTGGAAAAAGTAATGATCATATGATAGAGCAAGATTAAATGAAACAGTATAATTTATATATTACAACTAATATTAATCAAGATGTTATAGAACGTATAATAAGAATTATACGTCATAGAGGATTTATATTATACAATATGAAGATGAATACAGATAAGAATACTAATAAAATGCTTTTTCAATTAACTATTATGAGTTATAAGACTATAGAATTATTGGTTAAACAAATATTTAAATTAATTGATGTTTTAGATATTATTATTCGATAATCCAAATACTATAAATAATGCTGCTATTTTAATTAAAATAAGGAACATAATAATGTCTACCAAAAAAGCAGATTTTATTTGGTTAAATGGTAATATAATAAAATGGGAAACAGCAAAAATAAGTGTTATGACACATGCTTTACATTATGGCACTTCTGTATTCGAAGGTATAAGATGTTATAATTCTTATAAAGGTCCTGCTATTTTCCGTCATATAGATCATATTGAACGTTTATTTAATTCTGCTAAAATTTATCGTTTACCTTTAAAATTTTCTATGCAAGAAATTATACATGCAGTAAATTCAATAATTAAAATTA
Organism: Enterobacteriaceae endosymbiont of Neohaemonia nigricornis; assembly: GCF_012571795.1. Lineage (NCBI taxonomy): Bacteria > Pseudomonadati > Pseudomonadota > Gammaproteobacteria > Enterobacterales > Enterobacteriaceae > Enterobacteriaceae endosymbiont of Neohaemonia nigricornis. The sequence goes on along the minus strand of NZ_CP046222.1, from coordinate 199,260 downwards.
ATAATCTTGTAGAAGCTTATATTAGAATTTTAGTATTTATTGGTGATGTTGGATTAGGTATTCATCCTCCAAAGGATTATTGTACAGATATAATGATTAGTGCTTTTCCATGGGACAATTATCTTAATACTAATAAAATTAATCAAGGAATTGATACTATGATTTCATCATGGCATAAAGTACAACCTAATACTATATCTAATATAGCTAAAGCTAGTGGAAATTATTTATCTTCGTTGTTAATAGGCAGTGAAGCACGACGTCATGGATATCATGAAGGCATAGCGTTAAATCATTTAGGATTTGTTGCCGAAGGTGCAGGAGAAAATGTTTTTATTATAAAAAATCATATTTTATTTACCCCACCGATTACTTCTTCAATATTGCCTGGCATTACTAGAGATTCAATTTTAAAAATTGCTAAGTTGTTACATATAACAATTAAAGAATCTTATTTATTAAGAGAATCTTTATATTTAGCAGATGAAATGTTTTTAACAGGAACAGCTGCTGAAATAACTCCTGTACGTAGTATAGATGATATATTAATAAATAATGGAGAAATAGGAAAATATACTCAAATTATTCAGAAACATTTTTTTAACTTATTTAAAGGGAAAATATACGACCAATGGAATTGGTTAGATTATATTCATTAATTATTAATAATTTAACAATATAAGAGATTTGATATGCCTAAGTATCGTTCGTTAATTACAACACAAGGTCGTAATATGGCAGGAGCTAGAGCATTATGGAGAGCTACTGGCATGAAAGATGATGATTTTACTAAACCTATTATTGCTGTAGTAAATTCATTTTCACAATTTGTTCCAGGACATATACATTTACGAGATATAGCAAATATTATTTCTAAAGAAATTATTCGACAAGGTGCAGTTGCTAAAGAATTTAATACAATAGCTATTGATGATGGAATAGCTATGGGACATAACGGTATGTTATATTCTTTACCATCTAGAGAACTTATAGCTGATTCTGTTGAGTATGTTATTAATGCTCATTGTGTTGATGCTATGATTTGTATATCTAACTGTGATAAAATTACACCAGGTATGTTAATGGCTAGTTTGCGTTTAAATATACCTACTGTATTTATTTCAGGTGGTCCAATGGAAGCAGGTAAAATTAATATAGATTCTGAAGATAAAAAAATAGATTTAGTTGATGCTATGGTTTATGCAGCAAATATAAAACAATCAACAAAAAATATTAATAATATTGAATTAAATGCTTGTCCTACATGTGGTTCTTGTTCTGGTATGTTTACTGCAAATTCTATGAATTGTTTAACAGAAGCATTAGGTCTAGCATTACCAGGTAATGGTACTTTATTAGCAACACATGCTAAACGTAAAAAATTATGCATTTTATCAGCACAAACAATAGTAAATATTACTAAACAATATTATCATCATAATGATATTACTATTTTACCTAGAAATATTGCCAACAAAAAATCATTTAAAAATGCTATTATGATGGATATTGCTATGGGGGGTTCTACTAATACTATTTTGCATATGTTAGCTTTAGCACAAGAAGCAAATATTTCATTAAAATTATTAGAAATAGATCAACTATCTAAACAAATCCCTTGGATATGTATGTTATCTCCAAGCACTAAACAATATTATATTGAAGATTTCCATAGAGCTGGTGGAGTAATAAGTTTATTAGGAGAATTATATAGAAACAAATTAATATATCCACAAGTTAAAAATATTATGAATTTAACTTTAGAAGAAACTATTCATAATTATGATATACAATTAACTAAAAATAAAAAAATTCAAAATTTTTTTATGTCTGCACCAGGTAATAAAAAAACTATAATACCTTTTTCACAAAATAATTTATTTAATAAATTAGATAATGATAGAATAAATGGGTGTATACGATCTATAAAACATGCTTTTAGTAAAGATGGTGGATTGGCTGTTTTATATGGTAATATTGCAACTAATGGATGTGTAGTAAAAACAGCTAGTGTATATAAAAAATTGTTAGTTTTTACTGGCAAAGCAAAAGTATATGAAAGTCAAGAAGCTGCAGTATATGGTATTTTACATAAAGAAATATGTCCTGGTGATGTTATAGTTATAAGGTATGAAGGTCCAAAAGGTGGTCCAGGCATGCAAGAAATGTTATATCCTACATCATATTTAAAATCTATGAATTTAGATAAAAGTTGCGCTTTAATTACTGATGGACGTTTTTCTGGAGGTTCTTCTGGTTTATCTATTGGTCATATATCACCAGAAGCAGCTAACAAAGGTTTAATTTCTATAATTGAAAATAATGATATTATAGAAATTAATATACCTAATCGAACAATACATTTAAATGTTTCTTCTACAATAATACAAAAAAGAATACAGATAGAGCAAAATAGAGGATATTTATCCTATACTCCTAAAATTAAAAGACATAGAAATATATCTATATCATTAAAAGCTTATGCGGCTTTAGTCACTGGAGCTGATAAAGGTGCAGTAAGAGATAAAAATAAATTATAAAACTATTAAATATTATATATTTTAAATATAATTATTTAATATAAAACACAACTTTTTTTAAATTATATTTTTTTATAAATATTATATATAATATTATTTATTATGAAAAATATTAGTAAAAATATTATTTTATTAATAAGTAAACATTTTTATAATATTTTTCATATATAGAACTATATAATAAATTGTATATAACTTTATATAAGGTTTATATTTATGAATAATTATTTTAATAACTTGAATTTTCGTGAAAAATTAAAAAATTTACAAAAATCTAGATTAATGCATATAAAAGAATTTATGTATGGAGTTGATATATTAAAAAATAAAAATATTGTTATTATTGGATGTGGTGCACAAGGGTTAAATCAGGGATTAAATATGAGGGATTCTGGATTAAATATCTCTTATGTATTAACACATAACGCAATAAAAAATCAAAATCAATCTTGGCAAAGAGCAATTAATAATCAATTTGTTGTTGGTACATATGAGGAATTAATACCACAAGCAGATTTAATAATTAATTTAACACCAGATAAATATCATAATATTGTATTAAAAAATATAAAACATTTAATGAAACAAAATGCAACGTTAGGATATTCTCATGGTTTTAATATTATAGAAGAAGGTGAACAAATACCAAATAATATTAATGTTATTATGGTTGCACCAAAATGTCCTGGTACTGAAGTAAGGGAAGAATATAAAAAAAATTTTGGTGTACCTGCATTAATTGCTATTCATCAATATACTAATAAACAATATGCTTTAGATATAACAAAAGCTTGGGCTGTAGCTATAGGCAGTCATAGAGCTGGAGTATTAGAATCTTCTTTTATAGCAGAAGTTAAGTCTGATTTAATGGGTGAACAAACAGTATTATGTGGAATGTTACAAACAGCATCTATTTTATTTTTTCAAAAACTAATTAATGAAAATGTAGATCATATATATGCATCACAATTTATTCAATTTGGTTGGGAATATATTACTGAATCCTTAAAATGTGGTGGTATTAGTTTAATGATGGATAGATTAGATAATTATAGTAAAATACATGCATATCAATTATCTCTAATATTAAAAAAAATACTCAAACCATTATTTAAAAAACATATGGATGATATTATTTCTGGACAATTTACAAAAAATCTTATATCAGATTGGAAAAATAATGATAATGATTTACTTCATTGGAGAAACAAATATCAACAAAATATATTTGAAAAAAGTATTGTTAATAATAAACAAATTGTTACAGAAAAAATAGTTTTTGAACGTGGTATCTTTATGATAGCTATTATTAAAGCTAGTGTTGAATTATCTTATGAAATTATGCAAGAAACAGGAATATCATCAGAATCAGCATATTATGAATCATTGCATGAATTACCTTTAATAGCTAATACTATTAAAAGAAAAAAATTGTATGAAATGAATAGAGTAATATCTGATACAGCTGAATATGGTAATTATTTATTTACTAATAGAGCTATACCTTTATTAAAGGATTTTATATTGAATTTAAATAATGAAGATATAGGTATTATTAAACCTACTATAAACATTACTAATATTAATTTAATGGAAATAAATAATAATATTCATAATCATCCTATTGAAATAACAGGCAATATTTTACGTAAATATATGACAAATATGAAGTCTTTTACATATTAAAATCAATATTAATATATTATAATATACTCTCTCTTGATATTAAAAGAGAGTATATAATTTATATATTTTATTATGTCATATATTTTATATTTTTATTCAAATACTTTATATAAATAATTCATTATTTTATCTATAAATAAAATGTAAATATTTAATAAATTAATAAATAATATTATTAAATAATTTTATGTTTTATACATTTTTTAAAAAATAATATTTTGGAGGATTCTTTGTTTAATGATAAAGCATGGTTAATTATGGAAGATAGTACAATATTTACAGGAAAATCTATTGGAGTAAAAGGGATAGTAACAGGAGAATTAGTTTTTAATACTTCTATGACAGGATATCAAGAAATTATTACAGATCCATCTTATTTTCAACAAATTGTAATATTAACTTATCCACATATCGGTAATGTTGGTATTTCTTTAGAAGATAATGAATCATCTAAAATATATTTAAAAGGATTAGTTATACAAAATATTTCTGAAATTGCTAGTAGTTATCGTAGTTATATGACATTAAAAAAATTTTTACAAACAAATAATATTATTACTATTACAAATATTGATACTAGAAAATTAACAAGATTATTACGTAATAAAAAAATTAATAAAGGATGTATTATTACAGGACAAAATAATATTAATAAAGATATACTAATAAAAAAAATAAAATCTTCACCAGGATTATCAGGAATTAATTTAGTTAAAAAAATTACAACTACAATGAATTATTCCTATATTTTTAATAAACTACATATTAAACATAATAATTCTATTATGCATATCATAGCGTATGACTTTGGTATTAAAACCAATATACTTAATATGTTAGTATTACGTGGATGTCGTATTACTGTAATAAATGCATACACTTCTTTTGAAGAAGTAATGAATTTAAATCCTGATGGTATTTTTTTATCTAATGGTCCTGGAGATCCACAACCATGTACATTTATTATTAATACAATTAAAAAAATATTAAAAACAGATATACCTATTTTTGGTATTTGTTTAGGACATCAATTATTAGCATTAGCTAATAATGCTATAATAACAAAAATGATTATAGGACATCATGGTAGTAACCATCCAGTTAAAGATTTAAAAACCAATAAAATATTTATTACTGCTCAAAATCACGGTTTTACAGTAAATCATAATAATTTTCCAAAAAACTTATATATTACACATATATCACTTTTTGATGGCACTATACAAGGAATACATCATCGTTATAAACCAGCTTTTGGTTTTCAAGGACATCCAGAAGCTAATCCAGGACCACATGATATATCTATTTTATTTGATTATTTTATAAAATTAATACACAAATATTGTTATAAGAAATATAAGAGTATATAAAATATGCCAAAACGTACTGATATAAAAAGTATTATTATTATAGGTTCTGGACCTATTGTTATTGGACAAGCATGTGAATTTGATTATTCAGGAACACAGGCTTGTAAAACCTTAAAAAAAGAAGGATATAAGTTAATTCTTGTTAATTCTAATCCTGCAACGATTATGACCGATCCTGATATTGCAGATGTAACTTATATTGAACCAATACAATGGGAAATTATTGCTAAAATTATTGAAAAAGAGAAACCTGATGCAATTTTGCCTACTATGGGAGGTCAAACGGCTTTAAATTGTGTATTAAAATTACATGAAAAAAATATTTTAAAAAAATTTAACATATCTATCATTGGCATAACAATAGAAGCTATACATAAAGCAGAAAATAGAAATACATTCAGTAATATAGTTAAACAAATCGGATTAAATATGGCAGTATCTTATACTGTACATAATCTTAAAGAAGCATTAAATTGTGTAAATCAAATAGGTTTTCCATGTATTATACGTCCTTCATTTACTATGGGAGGCAGTGGAGGTGGAATTGCATATAATTTAGAAGAATTTAAACAATTATGTCTCAATGGTATAGATTTATCACCTATTAATGAATTAATTATTGACGAATCATTAATGGGTTGGAAAGAATATGAAATGGAAGTTATTAGAGATAAAAATGGAAATTGTATTATTGTTTGTTCTATTGAAAATATTGATCCTATGGGTATACATACTGGTGATTCTATTACTGTTGCACCAGCACAAACTTTATCTGATAAAGAATATCAAAACATGAGAAACGCTGCTATTTCTATTATGGAAGCTATAGGTGTAAATTCTGGAGGTGCTAATGTACAATTTGCTGTAAATCCTAAAAATGGCAAATTAGTGGTAATTGAAATGAATCCTCGTGTATCACGTTCTTCAGCATTAGCATCTAAAGCAACAGGGTTTCCTATAGCTAAAATATCAGCAAAATTATCTGTAGGGTATACTCTCGATGAATTAACTAATGATATCACAAGTGATAAAATTTCTGCTGCTTTTGAGCCTACTGTTGATTATATAGTAACTAAAATACCTAAATTTAATTTTGAAAAATTTTATAATGTTAATGATAGATTAACAACACAAATGAAATCTGTTGGTGAAGTAATGGCTATTGGTAAAAATTTTCAAGAATCTATTCAAAAAGCATTGTGTAGTTTAGATACTAATCTTAGTGGATTTGATTCTAAAATTTTTATAAAAAATAAAGATAATATTGATAAAATTATATATGAATTACAATATCCAGGTCCTGAACGAATTAGATTTATAGCTGATGCTTTTAGATTAGGATTATCTATAAATAATATACATTTTTTTTCAAAAATAGATATATGGTTTTTACATCAAATACAAGAATTAATAAATATCGAACATAAAATTATTCATACAGGTATAAAATGTTTAAAAAATAAAGATTTTTTTTTCTTATTAAAACAAAAAGGTTTTTCAGATAAAAGAATAGCAATTTTAGTTAATTCTACTGAAGAAAATATTAGAATATTACGTTATAACTGTAATATACATCCTGTATATAAAAGAGTAGATACATGTGCAGCAGAATTTAATACTAATACTGCTTATATATATTCTACTTATAGTACTGAATGTGAAGCATATGTAACTAATAATAAAAATAAAGTTATTATTTTAGGTAGTGGTCCAAATCGTATAGGACAAGGCATTGAATTTGATTATTGTTGTGTTCATGCATCTTTAGCATTACGTCATAATAATTTTGAAACTATTATGATTAATTGTAATCCTGAAACTGTTTCTACTGATTATGATATCTCTAATCGTTTATATTTTGAACCATTAAATTTAGAAAATATATTAGAAATTATTAGAATTGAACAACCTAAGGGTGTTATTATTCAATACGGTGGACAAACTCCTTTAAATTTATCTTCTTTATTAGTTAAATTTGGAGTAAATATTTTAGGCACTTCATCTAATACTATTGATATTGCTGAAAATAGAGAAAAATTTAAAAATATTATTCAAAAATTAAAACTTAAACAACCTGATAATTATATTGTTAATAATTTAGTTGATGCTATACATAAATCAAATATTATTGGCTATCCTATAGTAATACGTCCATCATATGTTTTAGGTGGGAGATCTATGGAAATAATATATAATCAAAATGAATTACAAAAATATTATAATCATCATATTAAAGAAGATATGCCAATATTATTGGATAAATTTTTAGATAATGCTATTGAAGTAGATGTTGATGCTATTTGTGATAAAACAGAAGTTTTTATTGGTGGTATTATGGAACATATTGAACATGCTGGAATACATTCTGGAGATTCTGCTTGTTCTTTACCTACACGAACTTTGACTAAAGATATTATAAATAATATTAAATCACAAGTTAGAAAAATAGCTATGACATTAAAAATTTGTGGATTAATAAATATTCAGTTTGCTATAAAAAATAACATAATATATTTAATAGAAGTTAATCCGAGAGCATCACGTACTATTCCTTTTATTTCAAAAGCAATTGGTATACCTATGGCTAAAATAGGAGCATTAGTTATGATAGGTAAAAAATTATCTGAATTACATGTTACTAAAGAAATTATTCCTAATTATTTTGCTGTAAAAGAAGTTATATTACCATTTGATAAATTTTATGGGATAGATCCTATTTTAGGACCTGAAATGAGATCCACTGGTGAAGTTATGGGGTTGGGAAGAACTTTTGCAGAAGCTTTCGGAAAAGCTATATTAAGTTCTAAAAATAATATTTGTAAAAAAGGTATAGTATTAATTTCTGTAAAAAATCAAGATAAAGAATATATCATTCCATTAGCAAAACAATTAATTCAATATGGTTTTAATATTGAAGCAACACATGGCACTGCTAAAGTTTTAAAACAATCTAAGTTAAAAGTAACAATAGTAGAAAAAAATATAAAATTAAAATCTAATATTTTTAATAATATTAAAAATAAAAAATATACTTATATTATTAATACTACAGATAAAAAATCTATTAAATCATCTAAATTTATTCGTATTTATGCTTTACAAAATAATATTTATTACAATACTACTATTAGTAGTGCTATTGCTACAATTTTATCAATGAAAAGTAATCCAAAACATCATGTCTATGCTTTACAAGAATTACATAAAAATTTAAAAAAACATTATTAATATTTATTATTATATTTTAATTTAACATTGTATATTTTATAATATATTATTTAATCATAAATATATATTTAATTTTCAAAATAAATAATTAAACAGTAAAATATACAATGTTAAAACATAATCAATTAAATAATAATGTATTAAGATTTATGCAATTAGATGAATGGAAATTAATTACTATAAAGGGGCCAGATAGCAAAAATTTTTTACAAAATCAGCTAACAATTGATATGAATAAAATAAATAATCATAATTTTTATTATGCATCACATTGTACTGCACAAGGTAAAATGTTAACTAATATGCAAATTTTTCAATGTGATTTAAATTATTATGGATATATCATTAGAACTAATATAGTACAATCATATTTTAATTTTATTAAAAAATATACAAAAATTTATAATATAAATATTCAATGTTCTGATAAAAAAATCTTAGGATGTTCTGGATTCAATATAGATCAAATAATAAGTATTATATTTAAATATTATAAAACCAATAAATTATTTTTTATATATAAAAAAAATATTTTTTTAAAATTTTTAACACCTGTAAATAGATATTTAATAATTTTAAATTCTAATACTTATGATAAGGTAATAAAATATCTTAATCAAGCTCATATACCATTATATAATAGTGATTTTTGGACTAAATTTAATATGGAAATTGGTTATCCTATTATTGATAATTATAATTTTGGAAAATTTATACCACAACAAGTAAATATGAATAATTTTTATGCTATTGATTTGAATAAGGGTTGTTATTTAGGACAGGAAATATTAAACAGATATTTTTTAAAAAAAATCAATACACACAAACTATATTTATTAGAAGGAAAAATTAATAAAATTAAACCTCAAATACACAGTTTATTAGAAATAAAAACAGATTATTTGTTAAATAAATATACTTTTATCAGTAGTAAAATTTTAACTTTATATAATTTTAAAAATAATATTTGGTGGATACAAGTATTATTACGTAATAATATTAATATTCATAATATTAATAATATTAGATTCATAGAAGACAAACAAAGTAATTTTATTATTAAAAATTTTTAATTATTGATAATATATAATAGTTATAAAATCAATAGTATAATTATAAAAATATAATATTATATTTGTTACCGTATAAAAAATATGCCCGAAGGTGGAATTGAACCACCGACACGGGGATTTTCAGTCCACTGCTCTACCAACTGAGCTATCCGGGCAATATTTAAATACGAATTTATTATGACAATATTTAGTATAATACGTCAAGAGTTTTATATGAAATATAATTCATTATTTTAAAATAAAATTGACAAGTATTAAATCTATACTTATAGATAATGTTGTTACTATTAATCCTGGTATAAAAAATGAATGATTAATTATATATGTACCTGTTTTAGTTGATTTAGTATCATCTATTTGTATAGCATGTAACATTGTGGGATAAGTAGGTAATAAAAATAATGCAGATACTGCAGGAAAGGTACTAATAATCATGTCTAATGGAATTTTTAATTCAATTAAATGAGGTATAATAGTTTTTGTTGTTGCTGCTTGAGAATAAAATAATGAAGTTATTAAACACAAAATTATTGATAACATTCCTGGTTTATATTTAATAATATATAATATATAAAATTTTATTATTTCTATATTAGCATTAATAAAAGTATTACTTAACCAAGATACTCCCATAACACATATACAAGAATTTATACCAGACTGAAAAATTTTTGTTTGTGTAATTTGATTAAATGATATTTTACATATAAGAGATATAAATAATGATATCGTAAACATAAACAATATAATTGATTCAGTTCTAGGTAAAATAATATTTTGTTTGTATATACTACTTATAACAGTATTATATACTAACATAATAATAATACCTATAATAAATATAATTAAAGAATATTTACTTTTATTATTTAATAAATAAATATTTTGTAAGATTTGATTATTATAAACATATTTTTTTTTGTTATATAATTTATACCAATAACTTAAAATAATAGATGTTATTAAAACTGATATAAATGTCGAGGGAATCAAAATCAATAATAATTTATTATAACTAACACCTAGAGGATTTAATAATTTAGATAAAAGTATTAAAGATGCTGATATTGGTGAAGCAATAACAGCTATTTGAGATGCTATTACAGATATGGATAATGCATAAACAGGTTTAATCCCATATTTTTTTGTAATATTTAGTATTATAGGAAAAATAAATAATGCAGTATAACTAGTTCCTGTAATAATTGTTATAAAATATGTCATCATAGGTGCTATAATAATAATATATTTAGGTTTATTAGATAATATTTTATCTATATAAAATATTATGTAGTTAATACCACCAGCTAAATGTAATGTAGAAATAGTAATAATAACAGCTAATATAATTTCTACTACATCAAATGGAATATCTCCAACAGGTTGATGAAAAAATAATGTTAAAATTAATACACCAACATAACTACATAATCCTAACCCAATACCTCCGAATTTATTACCTAAACATATAAGTGTGAGGACTATGATAAATTCAATAATTAACATATTTAAACCTTAATTTTAACCTAAAAACTTATATATCAGAAGATATAAATAAAAATATAAATGTTAATATATATTTAATAATAATATATCTTTTAAAATATTAAAAATTAAAATAAAAAAAATATATATAGGACTTGAAACAGAGTATATAAGTCCTTATCTTTCTGGTCACATTGATTAAATAAATTTAATTATATTAATTTAATAATATATGTTATAGACTTCTTCAAAAAGGAGAATAATTAAAAATGAATATTCGTCCATTACATGATCGCGTTATTGTAAAACGTCAAGAAGTTGAGTCAAAATCAGCTGGTGGAATTGTATTAACAGGTTCCGCAGCAGGTAAATCTACTAGAGGTGAAGTTATTGCTGTAGGTAAAGGACGTATACTAGATAACGGAACAGTAAAACCATTAGATGTGAAAAAAGGTGATATTGTTATATTTAATGATGGTTATAATGTTAAAACAGAAAAAATTGATAATGATGAATTTTTAATCATGTCAGAAAGTGATATTTTAGCTATTGTTAAATAATTAAATAGATTATCTATATTTATTAAATATACCTAGCTTAATTAATAAACATTAAATTAAGGATACATAAAATGTCAGCTAAAGATGTAAAATTTGGTAATGATGCTCGCATAAAAATGTTAAGAGGTGTTAATATATTAGCAGATGCAGTAAAAATTACTTTAGGTCCAAAAGGTAGAAATGTAGTTTTAGATAAATCTTTTGGTGCCCCTGCCATTACTAAAGATGGTGTAACTGTTGCAAGAGAAATTGAATTAGAAGATAAGTTTGAAAATATGGGAGCACAAATGGTTAAAGAAGTTGCTTCCAAAGCTAATGATGTGGCAGGTGATGGTACTACAACAGCTAGTGTGTTAGCACAAGCTATTGTAAGCGAAGGTTTAAAAGCTGTTGCTGCTGGTATGAATCCTATGGATTTAAAAAGAGGTATTGATAAAGCAGTTATTGCAGCTGTAGAAGAATTAAAAGTTTTATCTGTACCTTGTTCTGATTCTAAATCTATTGCACAAGTAGGTACTATCTCAGCTAATGCTGATGAAGCAGTAGGTGACCTTATAGCAAAAGCTATGGAGAGAGTTGGGAAAGAGGGTGTGATTACAGTAGAAGAAGGTAGTGGTTTACAAGATGAGTTAGATGTTGTAGAAGGTATGCAATTTGATAGAGGTTATCTATCTCCTTATTTTATTAATAAATCTGAATCAGGTACTGTAGAATTAGAACATCCTTATATTTTATTAGTAGATAAAAAACTATCTAATATTCGTGAAATATTACCTGTATTAGAAATGGTAGCTAAGGCAAGTAAATCATTATTAATTATTGCAGAAGATGTAGATGGTGAAGCATTAGCAACTTTAGTAGTAAACACTATGCGTGGTGTTGTTAAAGTAGCAGCTGTTAAAGCACCTGGTTTTGGTGATCGTCGTAAAGCAATGTTACAAGATATTGCTGTTTTAACAGGTGGAAATGTTATTTCTGAAGAAATAGGTTTAGAATTAGAAAAAACTACACTAGATGATTTAGGACAAGCAAAACGTATAGTTATTAATAAAGATACTACAACTATTATAGATGGTATGGGTCAACAGCAAGACATTTCTGGACGTGTTAAACAAATCAGACAACAAATTGATGAAGCTACTTCTGATTATGATCGTGAAAAATTACAAGAGAGAGTGGCAAAATTAGCTGGTGGTGTTGCAGTACTTAAAGTAGGTGCGGCAACAGAAGTAGAAATGAAAGAAAAAAAAGCTAGAGTAGAAGATGCTTTACATGCTACTAGAGCTGCTGTAGAGGAAGGTGTTGTTGCCGGTGGTGGTGTTGCTTTAGTACGTGTAGCAGCAAAATTAATGAATCTTACTGGTAATAATGAAGATCAAAATATGGGTATTAAAGTTGCATTAAGAGCTATGGAAGCTCCTTTACGTCAAATAGTATTTAATTCAGGTGAAGAACCATCTGTAGTTGCTAATAATGTAAAAGATGGACATGGTAATTATGGTTATAATGCTGCAAGTGAAGAGTATGGTGATATGATCAAATTTGGTATTTTAGATCCAACTAAAGTAACAAGATCAGCATTACAATATTCAGCATCTGTTGCTGGTCTTATGATTACTACAGAATGTATGATTACTGATTTACCAAAAGATGAAAAAGTAGAAATGAATAATACACCTCCAGGTGGAATGGGTGGTGGAATGGGTGGTATGATGTAATTTAAATTACATTTAATATTTAAAATATTTTAATTATTAATATATTGATAAAAGCTGTGCTTATAAATTAAAAAGCACAGCTTTTGTCTTTTAATATTAAATTAACAAATATATTTTTTATTTTGATATTTTATTTCTTTTACCACTTTAGGTATTAAAAAACCTGATAGTTTTGTTTTTATTGATTTTATAATATTTAAAGCTTTTTTTTCTGAAACAAAGAAATGTTTGCTACCATGAACTTTATCTAAAATATGTAAATAATAAGGTATAATTCCTATATTAAATAATTTATTACTTAGTTTTATTAAAATATTTGGGTGATCATTAATATTTTTAAGTAGAACACTTTGATTAAGAATTGTTATGCCAATGTTTTTAAGTAATATAATTTTTTTATATAATTCTAAAGTAATTTCATTAGCATGATTTATATGTGTAACAATTACAATTTTAATTGTATGCATTTGTAAAATTTTTAATAAATTCGTTGTGATACGTGATGGCAGTATTGAAATCATTCTGGTATGTATTCTTAATATTTTAATATGTGTTATTTTTACTATGTCTTTAATAAAATTATTTAATTTATTATCTTGTATCATTAAGGGATCACCACCAGAAAAAATAATTTCATTAATATGTATATTTTTTTTTATATATAATAAAATTTTATTCCAATTTTCGTTTTTTAAATAAAAATTATTTTTTGTATTTTTACGAAAACAATATCTACAATGTATAGCACATATTCCAGTTAATAATATTAATAATCTATTTTCATATTTATGTAACATTCCTGGTATTTGATATGTTTCATTTAATGGATTTTTTGTATAGTTATTATATATAATTGTTTCTTCTTGACAAGGAATAAATTGTAATAATATTGGATCATTTAGATCATTATATTTTATATTTTTTATAAAATTGTGAGGTATTTTAACTGAAAAATATTTGTAATTTTCTTTTATAAGAAATAATTTAATATTTTTTTGTGTATGAAATATTTTAATATAATTATTATTATTAATAATATTTGATAATTGTTTTTGCCATATTTCTTTCATAAAATTATATACCATAAATATATTTAATATATATATGTAACCTTATATGATAAAGGATAATCATGATAAATTATTTTAGTAATAATTTTAAAGTAGGAATGAAATTTATTTTTTTAAATGAACCTTATATTATAGAAAAAAGTGAATTTATTAAACCAGGGAAAGGTCAAACTTTTACTAGGATTAAAATGAGAAATTTAATTACTGAAAAATTACTTGATAAAACTTTTAAATCTACAGAACATTTAAATACTGCAGATATATTTGAACATCAACTAATTTATTTATATTGTGAAAAAAACTATTTTTATCATTTTATGTTTAAAAAAACTTTTGAACAAATTATGATTAATAATAATATTATTAAAAATAAAATAAAATGGTTATTACCACAATATAATTATAACATAACATTTTGGAATAAATTACCAATTTTTTTAACATTACCTAATTTTATAAATCTGAATGTTATAAAAACTAATATTATTATGAAAAATAGTACAATCAATAATATGAATAAACAAGCAATATTAAGTAATGGAGAAATGATTAAAGTACCTAATTTTATAAATATAGGTGATACTATTAAAATAGATATAAGAAAAAAAATATATGTTTCTAGAATTAAATAATATATTAAAATTAAAAATAATGAATATGAAATGGAAACCTAATATTAGTAATAAAAATATTATAAAAAGAGCTTATTTTATTAAACAAATCAGAAATTTTTTTGATAATAGAAATTTTATTGAAGTGGAAACTCCAATATTAAGTCAATCAGGAAATACTAATGTTTATTTACATCAATTAACTACTAAATTAGTTTATAATAGTAAACATAGCAAAAAATTATATTTAGTAACTAGTCCTGAATACCATATGAAAAGAATATTAGCTGCAAAAATTAAAAAACCTATTTATCAAATATGTCATAGTTTTCGAAATGGGGAATATGGGCAATATCATAATCCAGAATTTACTATGTTAGAATGGTATTGTCCTAATTTTAATTTATATAATCTTATTGATATGGTACAACAATTTTTTCTATTTTTACGTTTTCCAGTTTTTAAAAAGATATCTTATAAAAATATTTTTCTCAGTACTCTGAATATAAATCCTTTTAATACTAATCATAATATATTGTTTAATATATTTAAAAAATTAAAATTAATACATTTATATAATAAAAATGAAAATATTTATATAATGATTCAAATATTATTTGATCTTTATATTATTCCTAAATTAGGATTTCACTATCCAGTATTAATATATAATTTCCCTGCTTATCAGAAAACAACAGAAATGATTAATAATAATATTGCAATTAGATTTGAATTATTTTATAAAGGTGTAGAATTAGGTAATGGGTTTCAAGAATTAACTAGTAGTGATGAACAATATAAAAGATTCGAAGAAGATAATAAAAAACGTTGTTTAATGAAATTACCTCAAAAAAAAATAGATTATTATTTATTAAAAGCTATGAAATCTGGTATGCCAAATTGTTCTGGTATGGCTATTGGTTTAGATCGTTTAATTATGTTTTTATGTAAAACCAAATCTATACATGACATAATAAGTTTTTCGATAAAACAATCATAATATAGATTATGGTGATATATACACAATATAATAATTTTTTATATAACATTATTCATAATATTAAATATTTATTTAACAAATATCTTATAAAAAATATTTTTATAACGTTAAATAATAGTGGTGTAATTATGTTAGTATGGATAGATTTAGAAATGACAGGATTAAATCCTAATAAAGATAAAATTATAGAAATTGCTATAATTATTACTAATAATGATTTAAAAATTATGAGTGATAATATTGTAATAAATATTTATCAACCCAATAACATAATATGTAGTATGGATTCATGGAATAAAAATATACATTATAAAAATGGGTTAATTGATAAAGTAAAAAGTAGTAAAATTAATGAACAACAGGCAGAAAAAATTATTTTAAATTTTTTAAAATTATGGGTTCCACCACAAACTGCTCCTATGTGTGGTAATAGTATTTGTCAAGACAGAAGATTTCTTTATAATTATATGCCTAATTTAGAAAATTATTTTCATTATCGTAATATAGATGTAAGTACAATTAAAGAATTAGTAAAAATATGGCATCCTCAAATTTACAAAAATTTTAGTAAGATAAAAACACATCATGCTATAGATGATATTTATGAATCTATAAAAGAATTAAAATTCTATAAAAAATTTATTTTTTGTTTATAATTATTGAAAATATATTGACAAAATAATAAATATAAATTTATTATAAGTGATATTATATTTTATTTATTAATATATAAAATATATTGCGGGAATAGCTCAGTATGGTAGAGCACAACCTTGCCATGGTTGGGGTCGCGAGTTCGAATCTCGTTTCCCGCTTATTATTTTATATTTTTTCTACTAATTTTATATTGTCTTATATATGTCTATTAAAACATTATCAGCAGACACTATTCAAAAAATTACTTCTGGAGAAATTATAGATAGACCATCTTCGGTTGTAAAAGAATTAATTGAAAATAGTATTGATGCTAAATCTACTAATATTAAGATTAATATTGAAAAAGGTGGCATGAAAATAATTGAAATATATGATAATGGTTTAGGTATGAATAAAAATGATTTATTATTATGTATAAATAGATATACAACAAGTAAAATAAAACATTTTCATGATTTAAACAAGATTAAAACCTTTGGATTTAGAGGTGAAGCATTATCTAGTATAAAAAATATATCTAAAATAACTATTTTATCTAATACTAATACACAAAAAGTAGGCTGGAAACTATATACACAAGGTTGTAATAAACAAATATATTTATATCCTATAGCTCATCCTAAGGGAACTACGATATTTATATCTGATCTATTTTATAATATTCCGGTTAAAAAAAAATTTTTATCTGATGAAAGAATTGAATTTATTTATATTAAAAATGTTATTAAAGCTATTGTTTTAATATCATTTCATATAAAAATTATATTTTATTATAATAAAAAAATAATTTATAATTTTGAAAAAGTTACAAATAATTTGTCTTATATAAAAAGAATTAAAAAAATATGTGGTATAGATTTTATTAAAAATAGTTTTCATATACGTTATATATATAAACATTATAAAATATCTGGTTGGTTAAGTTTTAATAATAATTTATCTAGTAGATATATTTTTGTAAATAAACGTATTATTCATAATACTTTTATAAATAGAACTATACAAACAATATTATATAATCAAAATCAAAATATAAAAAATATTAAATATTCATTTATTATTTATTTAACAATATTATCGCATAAAATTAATGTAAATATACATCCAAAAAAAACAGATGTAACGTTTTATGATATTAAATCTATATATAATTTAATCTATTATAGTATTATAAATAAATTTATATATAAAAATAATATATTTAAAAATAAAAATATTACTTCTAACGTAGATAAATATAATTTTTTTAATACAAAAAAAAAAATTATAAAAAAAAATATTAATAATATTAAACATAATTTATTGATACATAATAAAAATATAGATATTATTTCCTTAAATAATTATCCATTATATAATTTTAAAAATTTTGGTACAATATTAACTATTTTACATAATAAATATATTATTGTACTAAAAAAAGATATTTTATATAAAATTTTTATTAAAGAATTGGAATTATTATATTTATATAATATAATGAGTTATCATATTATTCAAAATAATAAAATTAAAACAGTAAATATTAGTTTATTTATTACATTAAATTATAAAGAATATTTTTTTTATAAAAAGATCAAAACATATTTAATATTATTAGGTTTTAATTTTTATGAAATAAATTATGTTACAATATCTATCACAAAAATACCTGTTATACTATTTTCAGTTAGTATAGATATATTATTTATGAAATTAATATATGATGTATCTATGCAACAAAATTTAAATATAAATGATATAAAATTTTGGTTAATTAATTATATTATTAACTTAAATAAAATATGGCAATATAATAATATTATTAATTTATTAATGGAATATGAAATGTTTATGTTAAATAAACAAATTATGTTTATAGATAAATTATTTTATCCTATAAATATATAAATATTAAATGAATAATAAATTACCAATAGCAATTTTTTTAATGGGTACTACTGCATCTAAAAAAACCCATATAGCTATGAAGTTGGCTCATGTATTACCAATAGAATTAATTAGTGTTGATTCAGCATTAATTTATAAAAAATTAAATATTGGTACAGCAAAACCTAATAAAAATCATCAATTTTATAGTAAACATTGGTTAATTGATATTAAAGAACCATATCAGAAATATTCTGTTTATGATTTTTATCAAGATACTATTAATATTATGTGTAATATTACAAAAAAAGGTAAAATACCATTATTAGTTGGCGGTACAATATTTTATTATCATAGATTAATGAATGCTATGTCACCATTGCCTAAATCAAATCAATATATAAGAAATATAATTTTTCAACAAATAAAAAATAAAAAATTTAGTTCATATCATAATATGTTATGTCAAATAGATCCTATTAGTGCTAAAAGAATTCATTTTAATGATACAAAAAGAATTATTAGAGCAATAGAAATATTCTTTATTACTGGCAAAACTTTAAGTACATTAATTAAAACTCCAGGACCAATATTACCATATTATATTTATCAATTTGCTTTAACATATTTTAATCGTGATCAATTGTTTCAATCTATTACGCAACGAATCATGGATATGATAGATTTAGGTTTTGAATCTGAAGTACGTTATCTAATTAATAATCAATATTTAAAGGAAGATTATCCTGCTATGCATTGTATTGGATATAAGCAAATGTTATATTATATTCAGAATAAAATAAATTTTTCTAATATGATTAATGATATTATTAAAATGACAAAGTATCTATCTAAAAAACAAATAACTTGGTTAAAAAAAATAAATAATATTCAATGGTTTGATAGTACTTATGAAAATAAAATTTATGATACTATTATTAAATTAGTTAAAAATAGTATATATAAATAAATATAAATATTTTTTAATTTTATAAAATTCATAAAACATGATATATTATAGTTTTTAAATATTAACAAAAATAAATATGGAAGACATTATATTTGGAATACATCCTATTATAAGTTTATTAAAAAATAATCCTAAAATATGTAAAAAATTATTTATTTTAAAAAATAAAAAAAAGTCTAAAATAATACAACAATTATTTTGTTATATAAAAAAATATAATATTTGTATACAACAAGTTGATAAAAAATGGTTAGATAAACAAACACATAATAGAGTACATCAAGGTTTGTTAGCTTATATTATTCACAAAAAACATTATCAACAAAATGATATCATGTATTTACTTAATAAATTAAAAAATCCATTTATTCTTATATTAGATAATATTACAGATCAACATAATATAGGAGCTTGTATAAGAAGTGCTGTAGCTGCTAACATTAATATAATTATTATACCAAAACATTTTACAGCTAAAATTAATGCAGTAGCAAGAAAAACTTCTTGTGGCACAACAGAATTAGTTCCTATTATTTTTGTAAAAAATATAATACAAATTCTTATTTTATTTAAAAAACATAATATTAATATTATTGGTACTGATAGTACAAGTAATAATTTGATTTATAATTATCATTTTACATATCCTTTATGTTTAATAATAGGTTCTGAACACAAAGGCATAAGACCATTAATAAAAAAAAAATGTGATATAATATGTTCAATACCTACATTTAATAATGTAGAATCATTAAATGTTTCTGTAGCAACAGGCATTATTTTATTTGAGATAATAAGACAAAATAATATTAAATAAATATTATAAATTAATATTTTTAAAAATATAAATTATTTATTTTTATGTTAAATATATTTTATTTTTTTTTTTTAAACAGAGTATTATTATGAATAATATTTTATTATCAAATTTTATATTACCACCATTTAATAAAATTAAATATGATCTAATACTAGAAGCAATAAAAATAATTATTAATAATTGTTATAAAAATATTGAATCTTTAATAAAGAAACATAAAAATAACTATACATGGGATAATTTTTGTCAACCTATTTTTGAATTAGATGAACAATTAAACCGTGTATTTTCTATCATTAATCATTTAAATTATGTACAAAATACAAATAGTTTAAGAGATATATATACAAATATTATAAAAATAGTTACAAATTATAATTTATGGATTAGTAATCATAAAGAAATTTATAATATTTATAATTATATTAATAATAATGATATAGTTAATAAGAAATTAAATAAATTACAAAAAATTTCTATTAATAATATTTTACGTGATTTTAGATTATCTGGTATTTTATTAACTAAAGAAAAAAATATCATATATAATCAAATTATTAAACGTTTATCTATATTACAAATTAAATTTAATAATAATATTTTTGATAGTTCTATATCTTGGAAATATAATGTATTAGATCAAAAAATATTAGAAGGAATACCTAAAAATATTATTATTATCTTAAAAAAACAAGCTATTAATAAAAAAAAACAAGGTTATTTAATTACATTAGATTTACCTATTTATTTATCTATTTTAACACATAGTAAAAATATTTATTTAAGAAAAAAAATATATTATGCTTATAATGTAAGAGCATCAACATTAGACACAAATATTAAATGGGATAATTTTCCTATTATCATGGAAGAATTATCATTACGTTGTAAATTATCTAATTTATTTGGATATCATACTTATTCACAACACTCTATAATTACAAAATCTGCACAAAAATTAGAAAATGTACTTAATTTTTTAAATAAACTTGTTAAATTAGTTAGCTTACAAGCAAAACAAGAAGTATATGATTTAAAATTATTTATAAAAAAAAAATATAATATAACAGATTTTAACCCATGGGATATTATGTTTTTTTCTGAACAATATAAATCTTATTTATATAATATTAATGATGAATTAATTCGTGAATATTTTCCAATTGATAATGTTATATTTGGTATGTTTACTTTAATCAATAAAATATATGGTCTTGTTTTTAAAAAAAGACAAGTAGAAATTTGGGATCCATATGTTATATTTTTTGATGTATTTGATAAAAATAATATTTTATGTGGAAGTATATATTTTGATTTATATATACGTCAAAATAAAAGAAGTGGTGCATGGATGGATATATGTCAAACAAGAATGTTAAAAAGTAATAATAAGCTACAATATCCTGTAGCATATGTTAATTGTAATTTTAATTATGAATCTGAACATATTACATTATTAAATCATACTGAAGTATTAACATTATTTCATGAATTTGGACATGCATTACATCATATTGTTTCTAAAATAAATATAACTAATATATCAGGAATTAATGGAATTCCTTTAGATATAGTAGAATTTCCTAGCCAATTTATGGAATATTGGTGTTGGGAACCTAAAGTTATTAAATTAATTTCAAGACATTATCAAAATAATATATCTATGCCATCCTATCTTATAAAACGTTTAATAGATTCTAAAAAATATCATGCTGCATTATATTTAATGAGACAATTAGAATTAAGTTTATTAGATATTAATTTACATAATATAAACAACAATAATATTAATAAAACACATATTATTAAAATAATAAATAATATTAGAAAAAATATCATTACAATATTACCTATACCTTCATGGAATAAATCATTAAACAGTTTTAGTCATATTTTTGGTGGTGAATATTCTGCAGGATATTATAGTTATTTATGGGCAGAACAATTAGCTGCAGATGCATTTGATTATTTTAAAATTAATGGATTATTTAATCCTATAATTGGAAAAAATTTTTTTGATAATATTTTATCTATAGGATGTTCTCAAAATATTTTAGTTGCATTTAAAAAATTTCGTGGCAGAGAATTAAATATTCAATCTTTAATCAAACATAAAGGTATAAAAATATAAATTTATCATATAATATAATATGTTAATTATTTATATAAAATTATTATGTATGAAAAATATTAGGAACTTTTCTATTATTGCACATATTGATCATGGTAAATCTACTTTTTCTGATCGTTTAATAGAGTTATGTGGCGGTCTGACTCAAAGAGAAATGAAAGAACAAGTATTAGATACTATGGATTTAGAAAAAGAAAAAGGAATTACAATTAAAGCACAAAGTGTTACATTAAATTATAAATTTAATGATATTATTTATACAATAAATTTTATTGATACTCCAGGACATGTTGATTTTTCATATGAAGTATCTAGATCTCTTGCTGCATGTGAAGGAGCATTATTACTTATTGATGCTAGTCAAGGGATAGAAGCACAAACTTTATCTAATTATAATACTGCTATTAGTATGGGATTAACAGTATTACCTGTTATTAATAAGATTGATTTATTAATGACTAATATTGAGAAAATTAAATTAGATATTAAAGAAATTATTGGTATAAACAAATATCATTGTTTGCAATGTTCTGCTAAAACTGGTATTGGCATTAAAGAAATTATTGAAGAAATTATATATAAAATTCCTGCTCCTCAAGGTAATATAACATTACCAACACAGGCATTAATTATTGATTCATGGTTTGATAATTATTTAGGTGTTGTAGCATTTATACGTGTAAAAAATGGTATAATATATCAAGGTCACAAAGTTATTATTATGAATAATAATAAAATTTATACAGTAGAAAAAATTGGCATATTTACTCCTAAAAAAATAGCATTAAAATATTTAAAGTGTGGTAATGTAGGTTGGATTATTTTAGGTATTAAAAATATAACTGATGTTCCTATTGGTGGTACCATAACATCATTTATAAATCCATCTAAAAATATTTTATCTGGATTTCAAAAAAGTACTCCTAAAGTTTATGCAGGCATATTTCCTGTTAATACAAATGATTATAAAGGTTTTAGTACAGCATTAAAAAAATTAAGTCTTAATGATTCTGCATTAACATTTGAAACAGAAAATTCTGGTATTTTAGGTTTTGGATTTAGATGTGGTTTTCTTGGATTATTACATATGGAAATTATTCAACAACGTTTATTACGTGAATATAATATTGATATTATTGCTACTACTCCTACAGTAAAATATGAAATTGAAACTATAAATAATAAAATTATTTATGAAGATAATCCTGCTAAATTCCCTTTAATAAATATTATTAAAGTTATAAAAGAGCCTATTGTACAATGTAAAATTTTATCACCTATTATATATGTTGGTAAAATTATAAAACTATGTTCTGACAAAAATGGTATACAAACTGATATGATTTATTATAAAAATCATGTAATGTTAGTATATGAGATACCAATGTTAGAAGTTATTATAAATTTTTTTGATCAATTAAAATCTATTACAAAAGGTTATGCTTCATTAGATTATTCATTTGTAAAATTTAAAAAAGCTGATATAGTTTGTATTAATATATTAATTAATCAAAAATGTGTAGATGCTTTAACTATTATTGCGTATAAAAAACAAATTTATTATTCTAGTCGTATATTAGTAAATAAAATTACTTCTTTAATTCCTAGACAACAATTTGATATTACTATTCAAGCTGCTGTAGGCAATAAAATTATTGCTAGTGCTCGTATTAAACCATTACGTAAAAATGTTATTGCAAAATGTTATGGAGGTGATATTAGTAGAAAAAAAAAACTTATTCAAAAACAAAAATTAGGTAAAAAACGTATGAAAAATATTGGTAATGTATTATTACCTTCATCAGTATTTTTAACTGTATTAAATATAAAAAAATAAATTTAAAAAAAATATTATGAATAATTTATTAACAAAAATACTAATATTCAGCATGCTGATTACAGGAATTATATGGATATATAATATATTTTCTATTATATATACAAAATTCTTTAAAAGAAATATTAATTTTTATTACCATTTAGATATTAAAAAAAAAACATGGCGACAAGAAATAGGTTCTTTTTTTCCTATAATATTTATAATATTTATAATACGTTCTTTTATATATGAGCCTTGTTTAATATCTTCAGGATCTATGATTCCTAATTTATTAACTGGTGATATTATTTTAGTAAACAAATTTATTTATGGTATGCATAATCCATTTAATAATGCAACGATATTTAAAAATCAATTGCCTCATATAGATGACGTCATTGTTTTTCAATATCCTAAAAATATAAAATACAATTTTGTTAAAAGAGTTATTGGTTTGCCAGGTGATAAAATAATTTATAACAAATATAATAAAACTATAACAATATATAATAAATTAAAAACTAATGGTACATATGTTTTAAAAACTGTGATAAATTATAATAATTTAGTGCAAGATGGGTCAATATCTAATATTACACAAAATAATAATATATGTATAGATAATCAAGGTAATAATATTATACATACACAAGAGAAAAACCATAATAATAAAACATTATGTACATCTAATAATGATATTTTTTTATTTTATAAATATTGTCAATCTATAAATAAAACAAGTTGTACATTAATCATTCCTAATAATTTTTATTTTGTATTGGGCGATAATCGTGATAATAGTTATGATAGCCGTTATTGGGGTTTTATACATAAAAAATATATTTTAGGTAAAGCTTATATAATTGTATTAAGTTTACAAAAAGAAGGAAATAAATGGCCTACAAGTATTCGTACAAATAGAATTTTAAAATTAATACATTGAATTAATGATATAGATATTTATATAATGTATGATACATTAAAACATAATTTTGCTTATGATAAATAAATTACAAAAAAAGATAGGTTATATTTTTCATCATCAGGATTTATTATATCAAGCTTTAACTCATCGTAGTGCAAGTAGTAAACATAACGAAAGATTGGAATTTTTAGGAGATTCTATACTAAGCTATATTATAGCTAAAGCCTTATATAATAAGTTTCCTAATGTTAATGAAGGCAATATGAGTCGTATGCGTGCAACTTTAGTACGTGGAGATACATTAGCTAGTATTGCTAGGGAATTTAATTTAGGTAAATATTTATTTTTAGGACCAGGAGAATTTAAAAATGGTGGTTATGATAGAGAATCTATTTTAGCAGATACTATAGAAGCATTAATTGGTAGTATTTGTTTAGATAGTAATATAAAAACTGTAGAACATATTATTTTAATATGGTATCAAATAAGATTAAAAACGATTATTCCCGGTAATAATCAAAAAGATCCTAAAACAAGATTACAAGAATATTTACAAAGATCACATTTACCATTACCATATTATTGTATAATACAAATTAATGGAGAAGTACATAATCAAAAATTTATTATACAATGTAAAATTAATGGTATATCAGAAATTATTACAGGTATTGGGTCTAGTCGTCGTAAAGCAGAACAATCTGCTGCAGAACAAGCATTAATACGATTAGGAATAGAAAAATATGATTATTAATTTTTCTTATATTACAGGATATGAATAGTTCATCTAGTTATTATGGTCGTGTATTTATTATAGGTCGTTCTAATGTTGGAAAATCTACTTTATTAAATGCTTTAATTGGAGAAAAAATTTCTATTATATCACATAAAATTAATACAACTAATCATAATATTTTAGGAATATATAATAATAAAAATTATCAAATAGAATATATAGATACTCCTGGTAATATATATGATCGAAAACATATTGTACAATTATTAAAACAACAATTATTTGATTTTATTTTATTTATATTAGATAGAAAACATTGGTCTTCTATAGAAGATAATATTATGAATATAATTAATGTAACTCATATACCTACTATTATTATAATTAATAAAATAGATTTAATTTTAAATAAAAATATTTTATTATCTCATATAAGTATATTACAAAAAAAAATTTCATTTATTGCTCTTTTTATGGTTTCTGCTAAAAATAATCTATATACTAAACATATTAATTTATTTATTTGTAAACAATTACCTTTAAAAAAACATTTGTATCCTGCTACTTATCTTACTAATCAAACTCCAGAATTAATAATTATTGACATTATTAGAGAAAAATTACTACTTTATCTTCATAAAGAAATACCTTATTTAATTGACATTAAATTAAATAATGTTAATTATATTAACAATCTTCCAAATTTTAAAACAGTAGAAGGTATGTTATTTATAAAAAAAAAACAACATAAAAAAATTATCATAGGTAAAAATGGCAAAAAAATAAAATTAATTACTTACCATACTCAAAAAAATATATGTTCTTTCTTTAAAAGAAAGATCATATTAACATTATGGGTTTATAATTATAATAAATAATTTTTTTTAATAAAAATAATAGAGTATAAATAATAATGAATATTATAGGTATTGGTATAGATATTATTGAAATATTACGTATACAAAATATCTTTGTACGCTTTAAGAATAAATTAGCTAATAAAATTTTGACTATGTATGAATTATATAAATATGAAAAATGTCATGTAAATAAAATAAATTTTTTAGCAAAACATTTTGCAGTAAAGGAAGCTGCTGTTAAAGCAATAAATACTGGATTTACAAAAGGTATTTTATTTAAACATATTGAATTATGTCATAATAATGCTGGCAAACCTAAGTTAGTATTTTATAATCAAGCATTATATGCAATGAAAAAAAAATGTGAAAATTATAATATACATGTTTCTTTATCTGATGAAAAAAAATATGTATGTGCTTTAGTTATTATAGAAGCAAACAAAATATAAATATTAACATTTATTAAATTTATGCTTTTTAATTAAATTAAATGCTGCTTGTATTTCTTGTGTTTTAATTTTTGCATTTTGTAATTCTTGCTGTGTATATTTTTGTGACATTAATTTATCTGGATGATATCTTCTCATTAATTTATAATAAGATTTTTTAATAGTTACAAAATTATCATTTTTGTTTACGTTCAATATATTATATGCTTGATCTAATTCTGTAACATAAGAATTAGGTTTTTTAGAATAATATTGATACTTATTTTGTTGATGATGGTATTGTGTAAAAAATTCTTTAAATTCTTTATAAGATTGATTATTTTGATCTACATATTGTTTATATGAATTATTTAGAATAAACTCAATATGTTCATTAGGAATATTTAATTCTTGTAATATTATTCTTAATATTTGTTCTGTTTGTTTATCTAAATAATTATTTGCATATGCTAATTGTATTTGTATGGTTAAAAATTTATTTAATAAATCATTGTGAGTAATAATTTTATGATAAAAACAATTTAATTTATAAATTAAAGGATAATCTTTTTGTTTTCCATTATAAAAAAACTTTTTCGCTAAAATTATTTCTTCAGGGGTTAAATTTAATTGTTGTATTACATGTGTGGTAATTATAATATCTTTTTTAGTAACAAACCCTTTAGATTTACTAATATAACCCATTATTTCAAATGTAGTTTGAATAAAAATTGTTTTTATATCGAAATTATAATTTTGATAATGAATTTTAATATTTATTGCACAAAATTTATCAATTAAATAGCCAATTAATATACAAAAAAGTATACCAAATACATTATTATTAAAAATTAAACCAATAAATAATCCTATTAATCTACCCCAATATGTCATATATTCCTCAATTTTTATATTTATAAAATATTATGTTAATATTGTTTTATATATGATTCATATTCTTTTTATTTATACATATTAAATAAAATAATAATAAAACTTATTGTATATTTTAATAAATGAACTAACTATTAGTTATATTATTAAATATAACAACATTTGTTATAAAAAAAAATCATTATATGCTATGATATTATTTTTATTAAAATATTTAATAATGTTAATTATATAATATTTTTTTTCATGAAAAAATATTGTAATACATTCATTATTTTAATATTTATTATTTTTTCATAATGTTTTAATGCGTGTTTTACAGATTAGTACATATATATTAGTTAAATGTAATGTATATGTATTTGTTATGTCAAAAATAAAAAAAATATATTTTATACAATATAAAAAAATATTTAATAAATTTTACATACGAATATAAATTTATTATATAACACTATATTTTATCAATAAACTAAAAAATGAAATTTAATTTTAAAAAAAAATATGGTCAACATATATTAATAAATTCTATTATAATTAATAAAATTATTACATTTATTAATCCAAAATATAATAATATTATGGTAGAAATTGGTCCTGGTTCTGGTGCATTAACAATGCCTATGATTTATTATAATAATAATATGACTATTATCGAAATTGATAAAGATTTTTATAAAATTTTATTAAATAATAAAATTTTAAATAAATCTAATACAAAAATTATTTTAGATAATGCGTTAAATATTGATTATTCTATCTTTACAAAAAAATATCATAAAAAAATACGTATATTTGGTAGTTTACCATATAATATTGCTACTCAATTATTATTTTTATTATTTAATTTTAATAATATAAAAGATATGCATTTCATCATGCAAAAAGAAATTATACAACGTTTAATTGCTCATCCTGGAAATAAATATTATGGATGTTTAAGTATTATGTCACAAATTTATTGTAAAATAAAACCATTAATTGAGATAAAACCATGTGAATTTTATCCTATACCAAAAGTTTTTTCACAAATGGTATGTTTAAGACCATATATTTATAATCCTTATCATATTAATAATATTACAATATTTAAAATAATAATTCAAACAGCATTTAGTATGCGTAGAAAAACATTAAGAAATAGTTTAAAAAATTTATTTACAGTAGACGATTTAAATACATTAGGTATTGATTATAAAATTCGCGCTGAAAATGTTTCCATTATGGAATATTGTCAATTAGCTAAATTATTAGAATCAAATTATAAAAGGATATAAACTGAATGAAAATATTATCTCAAGTTTATATAAAAGTACATAGTGTATATATAAAATCACAATCAACTCCAGAAATTAATCGTTATGTTTTTGCATATACTATCAATATACACAATATCAGTAAAAAAATATTAAAACTCATTAGCCATTATTTATTAATAACTAATGGTCATGGCAAAAAAACACAAGTGCATGGTTCAAATATTATTACAAAACACGCTTATATAAATCCAGGTAATGATTTCCACTATACTAGTGGTACTGTTTTAGAAACACCTATAGGTACAATGCAAGGACATTATATCATGATAGATGAAAAAAATGATATATATCATATTGATATCCCTGTATTTCGTTTAGCTATTAAAACTTATATACATTAATTATAAATAATATGACTACTTATTTAATTGGAGATATTCATGGTTGTTATAATGAATTCTTTACTTTGTTAAAAAAAATTAATTTTAATTCTAAAAAAGATATTTTATGGATTACAGGAGATATTATAGCAAGAGGGCCTGATTCTATAAAAATTTTATATTTTTTATACTATTTAAAAAAATCTATAAAATTAGTATTAGGTAATCATGATCTATATTTTATTGCTTTATCTTTAGGTATAAGATGTAGTAATAATTCTTATGATAAAAAACTCTTAAAGTTATTAAAACATACAACAATTTTATATTTAATTGAATCTTGGTTAATATATCAGCCATTAGTACAATTTGATCCAGAAAAAAAAATTTTAATGACTCATGCAGGTATTACTCCACAATGGGATAATATTAAATTAATATTATCTGTTGCACATGAAGTAAAAAACATAATTACTAATTCTTATTTTAATAAAAAATTTTTTTCTTATATTTATAGTAAAACAAAACCAATTGTTAATTGGAATAATAATAAATTACAAGGATTTGAACGTTATAATTTTATTATTAATGCATTTACTAAAATGAGATATTGTTATCCTAATGGAGAGTTAGAAATGTCTTCTAAAGATATACCAGATAATGTTATCCTACCATTAAAACCATGGTTTTTATTCAAAAATCCTATATATAAAAAATATAAAATTTTTTTTGGTCACTGGTCTGCTTTAGAAGGTAAATATACTCCTTATAATATTATTGGTTTAGATACTGGATGTTGTTGGGGTAATAAATTAACTATATTTTCTTTAGAAGAAAAAAAATTTTATAGCATAAAATGTAATAAACAATAAAAATGTATAAACTATTACCTATTAATCAATATTTTTTACATAATTTTTGTAATAAATTTAATAATTATAAGGTTATTTTTGCAGGAAATATAACAGATGCTTTGCCTATATATTTAAATACTTTCGATACTATTGTTAGTACACATAAATATGATTATTATTTATGGTTAAAAAAAATACTAGGAAATAAAGTGTTTTTTGATTTTGCTAATATAACCAATATAAATTATTTCAATGTACTTATATTTTTTTGGACTAAAAATAAAAATGAATCAATTTATTTATTACAACAAATTTCTACACTATTATATAATAATAGTGATATTTTTATTATAGGTGCAAACAATAGTGGTATACGTAGTATTAATAATATATCAATATTTAATACTATTTTTAATAAGATTATTAGTGCACGCAAATATAGTATTTATCATACTCAGTATAAAAAAAAACATTATTTTCATCCTGATAGTTTTTGGAAATTTTATTATTTAAATGAACAAATTATTTATAATTTACCTGGTGTTTTTGGCGATAATAAATTAGATCAAGGAAGTCAATTATTAATATCTACTATTAAATCTTCTGATATAAAAGGAAAAATATTAGATTTAGGATGTGGTTCGGGTGTATTAACAAGTTTTATAGCAAAACAATCTAAAAAAATAAAAATTTATGCAACAGATATAGATATAAAAGCATTATATTCTACAAAAAAAACATTATTTGCCAATAATATACATCATGGATTAATATTTCCTAGTCATATTTATTCTAATATTAATGAAAAATTTAATTTAATTATATCAAATCCACCATTTCATAATGAATTATGTTATTCATTACATACTATATATAAAATTCTGTATAATATTAAAAAATATTTAGTATATAATGGTGAATTTAGATTTGTAACACATAATATTATCCCATATAAAAAAATTTTCAAACATTTATCATATAATTTTTATATTTTATCTAAAAATAATCAATATACTATTTATAGTATAAAAAATAAATAATTTGTGTAATAATTATTTTTATAAAAATTCTAATGTATAATAGAAATTAATAAAATTTAATAAAGGAAAATATTTATGACTTTAGTAACTCATCAAGCACCAGATTTTACTGCATCAGCAGTATTACCAGATGGTACTATTCAAGAAAACTTTAATTTTTATCAATATTCTAAAAACAAAATGACAGTAATTTTTTTTTGGCCATTAGATTTTACTTTTGTGTGTCCTTCAGAAATTATTGCATTTAATAAATATTTTCAAGAATTTAGTAAACGTAAAGTTAATTTATTAGGTATATCTTGTGACTCACAATATACACACCATGCTTGGAGAAATACTAAAATATCTGATGGTGGTATAGGTCCTGTAAAATTTATTATGATTTCAGATCTTAAAAAAGATATACAAAAAAAATATAATATTGAACATCCAACATTAAGTGTTGCATTAAGAGCAACATTTATAATAGATACTGACGGCATTATAAAACATCAAACAATTAATGATTTACCTTTTGGTAGAAATATTAATGAAATAATCCGCATAATAGATGCTATCATATACCATAATCAACATGGTGAAGTTTGTCCAGCACAATGGCAAAAAGGTAAAAAAGGCATCATTCCTACACAACAAGGTATTAAAAATTATTTATCATCAAATTTAAATGATCTAAAATAATTATTTATTATATATAATATCAGCACATTGTGCACGATACCTTAATAAATGATCCATTAGTACAATAGCAACCATAGCTTCACCTATAGGTATAGCTCTAATTCCTACACAAGGATCATGTCGTCCTTGTGTAACACAAGTAACTTTTTCCCCTTTTAGATCTATTGTTTGACCTGGCATAGTAATACTAGAAGTTGGTTTAACAGCAAAATTAATAATTATATTTTGCCCATTACTAATACCCCCTAAAATTCCTCCAGCATGATTACTTATAAATCCATTTTGATTTATTTCATCTCTATGTTCACTACCTAATTGATTAATTACATTAAAACCATCACCAATTTCAATTCCTTTAACAGCATTAATACTCATTATTGCATGAGCTAATTCAGCATCTAATTTATCAAATACTGGTTCTCCTAAACCAATAGGAACATTTTCTATAATAATAGAAATTTTAGCACCTATAGAATTGCCTTCTTGTTTTAATTTTTTTATCATATTTTTTAAACTTAAAATATCATGATTATTAGGACAAAAAAATGGATTATTATTTACAATATTCCAATTATCAAATTGACATATTATATTACCCATTTGTGATAAATATCCTCTAATTTTAATATTATGTTTAATAAATAAATATTTTTTTGCAATTGCTCCAGCAGCAACTCTCATAGTAGTTTCTCTAGCAGAAGCACGACCACCTCCTCTATAATCTCTAATATGATATTTTTTTTCATATGTAAAATCTGCATGACCTGGTCTAAAAAGATTTTTAATATTATTATAATCATGAGTTCTATGATCAATATTTTTAATAAGTAATCCAATACTAGTACCTGTAGTTAACCCATTAAATATACCTGATAAAATTTTAACTTGATCTGTTTCTTTACGTGGTGAAGTATATTTAGATAATCCTGGTTTTCTTCTATCTAAATCTATTTGTAAATCATTAGTTTGTAATGGTAGATGTGGGGGAACACCATCAACTATACAACCTAAACATTCACCATGTGATTCTCCAAAAGTTGTAACTTTAAATAATTTACCAATTGTATTACCAGACATAATTCTTTATACCTTTCTTTTAAATTCTAAATAATAAAACATCATATTTTTAACTGATTACGGTTTAATTTAAATATATTAACATTATTATCTGTAATATCTAACCATTCGAAATCAATATTCATATATTTTTTAATAACTTTAGTTTTTTTATTACCTACTTCACAAATTAATATACCATTTGTACTAAGAAAATTATAAGATTGATTAATAATTTTATAAATAATATCTAAACCTTTATTTTTTGAAACTAATCCTATAACAGGTTCATATAAATATTCTTTAGGTAAATATTTAATATCTTTTTTATCTATATATGGTGGATTAGAAATAATTAAATCATAATGTTTTATATGTAAATTATCAAATAAATTGCTATAAATAGGTGTAATATGATGTTCTAATCCATGTAGATAAATATTATGTTCAGCTACATTAATAGCATTAATAGATATATCTACTGCATCTATATGCGCATCTGGGAATAAATAAGCACATGCTATAGCAATACAACCACTTCCTGTACATAAGTCTAATATATATTTTGGTTTATTAAATATAATATTATTAAAATTATTATTAATTAACTCTGCAATTGGTGATCTTGGTATTAACGTCCTATTATCAATATATAATTCATGTCCACAAAACCATGCTTTATTTGTTAAATAAGATACAGGAATATGTTTTGTAATACGTTTATATACTTTATTATAAATTAGTTTGCGTTCATTATAAATTAATTTGGATTGGTATATTTTATTCCATAAATATGGTGGTAATCCTAAAATAGGTAATATTAATTGTATAGCTTCATCCCATGGATTAAGATTGCCATGACCATACCATATATCAGATATATTAAAACATGTTGTTGCCCATCTTGTCATATCTTGGATTGTAGATAATTCATTTAATATATCTTTATGTAAGACATGAGATAATATTTGTGTCATATATTTTATTTGTATTATATATTGGTGAATATTAATTTATTAAAATATATTTTTTACAATGTTTATTATATAAAATATATTATATAAATCTATAGTATTAATAGAAAGGTTATGCTCCCCTGACTGGGCTCGAACCAGTGACATACGGATTAACAGTCCGCCGTTCTACCAACTGAACTACAGAGGATTTTTAATAAGAATAATTATAATATAGTTAATATTATATTGTCAATATAATATATTTTTTAAATTAAATATATGTTACATTTTACATAATAGTTAATTTATTAAAATAATCAATTTATACATAGGCATATATATGTTATTATATAATAGAATATCTCATAAAAAATTAAAAAAAATATATATTTCGCAAAATAATAAAAGAATTATAGTATCTTTTTATAAATACTGTCATATCAATAATCCTGATATTATAAGAAATAATATATATATATTATTTTATTCTTTTGATGTATTAGGACGTATTTATATTGCTACAGAAGGTATAAACGCTCAAATTAGTATACCTTATTATTTTTATAGAATAGTAAAATTATTATTAGGTAAAATTTATGATAAATTTCAAGATTTATATTGGAATATTGCTATTCAAAATAACCAACATGCATTTTTTTTATTAAAAGTTCAATATAAAAACAAGATATTAAATGATGGATTATTAAATTTTAATTTTTTAAAATTTAATAAAACAGGAATATATTTAAATGCTCAACAAACAAATTTAATGATCGAAAATAATAATACAGTATTAATTGATATGAGAAATTATTATGAGTATATTGTGGGTCATTTTGATAATGCAATTATATTCAATAATACACTCAATTTTAGACAACAAATGTTAATGTTATTAGATAATATAAAACCATATAAAAATAAAAATATTATTTTATATTGTACAGGTGGTATACGTTGTGAAAAAGCTACATCATGGTTATTATTTAATAACATTAAAAATGTTTTTCATATTAAAGGTGGCATTATAAAATACATCAAAGATGTATATAAATATAAATTACCTTTAAAATTTAAAGGTACTAATTTTGTTTTTGATTATCGAATGGGAGAACAAATAACAGAACATATTATATCATATTGTTATCAATGTAAAAATCCTTATAATTTTTATACTAATTGTAAAAATGATTTGTGTCATTTATTATTTTTACAATGTCCTACATGTCAAAAAAAATATTCAAATTGTTGTAGTATAAATTGTAAAAATATTTTCTTAAATATAAAAAAATAAATTATTTTTATAAATTTTTTAATTTTTGAAAATTTATTTCATATTCTTTAGTTATACTATCACTAGTTTCGTTTTGCCATATACCTTGTTTAATAATATTATTATTAGGATATAATATATTATTATTAATAATTTCTAATGGTAATAATTTTTGCGCATCTATATTAGGTGTAGAATACCCTGTAATTGTTGTAATTTTAGCTGCAATTTCAGGACGTAATAAAAAATTAATTAATTGTAAAGCACCTTTTACATTATTTGCATTATGTGGTATAACAAAACTATCCATCCAAAATATACCTCCTTCTTTTGGCCATATAAATTTTAATGGAAAGCCTAATTTTTGTATAGCATATGCTGAACCATTCCAAATCATTCCTATATTTACTGCTCCTTCAATAAAGGGATAACCAGGATTATCTGAATTAAATAATACAATATTGGGCATTAATTTTTTTAATTCCTGGAAAGCCATTTGAATATTATTTATATTCATGGGACATGATTTATATCCTAATTTTAATAAAGCCATTTGAAATACTTCTTTTGCATCATCTATTAATGATATAGATTTAACATATTTTGTATTCCATAAATCTTTCCAACTATTAATATCTTTATCTTTTATAAAATTTGTATTAATACCAATACCAGTAGCACCCCATATATAAGGTATAGAGTATTCATTTTTATAATCAAATGATTTATTTAAAAATTTATGATCTAAATGTTTAAAATTTGTTATTTGTTTTTTATCTATTTTTTGTAACATGCCTTCATTTTTCATTTTAGTGACAAAATATGTAGATGGTACTACTAAATCATATTTTTGATCATAAGTTTTTAATTTAGCATACATACTTTCATTAGATTCATAAGTTGAATATATTACTTTTATACCAGTTTCTTTTGTAAATTCTTCTAAAATACCATTTGGTACATATTCTGTCCAATTATAAAAAAAAACCGTATTATTTTTTTTTTCTACTATATTTATGTATTGATATTGTATAAATAATATAATTATTATGCATAATAATCTAATAAACATAATCATTGTTTTTAATCACCTTCATTTTATTACAAAATATTAATTAATATTATTCATTATTTTATAGCAATAACATCCATTTCTATAGACGCATTTTTTGGTAATTTAGAAACTTCTACACAAGTTCTTGTAGGATATGTAGTACAATATTGTGAAAAAAAATTTGAATATAATATATTCATTTGTTCTAAATTATTTAAATTTATCAAATAAATATTTACCTTAATTATATTTATAATATCAAAACCTGCTTTATTAATAATAGCTCTGATATTATATAAAACTTGTATTGTTTGTTGTTTAAAACTTATAGGCATTAATCCATTAACAGGATTAATAGGTATTTGTCCAGAAGTTATTATTATATTATTAAATATAATACCTTGTGTATAAGGACCTATAGGACAAGGTGCTTGGTTAGTACGAATAATCTTATACATTACTTAATGTACCCATATTAATTTTAGTTTGAAATGTAATTTATTATTTTTTAATAAAAAATTGTTATATATTTATATAATATATAATTTATAAAATATTATTTTTTATTAATGTTAATATCATGAGTGCTTTTATAACATGTATTCTATTAGCAGCTTGTTGAAATATAATACTATATTTAGATAAGAAAACATCATTAGTAATTTCTAAACCATAAAATAAATTGAATTTAGATATAATATTATTTTTTATAATAGATTTATAATGATTATAATCATGAAATGATGGTAAACAATGCATAACTTTTATATTATTATTTTTACTATTTAATAGTAAATTATTGTTAACTTGGTACTTATATAAATATTTAATTTTATATTCCCATAATGTAGAAGATTCACCCATAGATAACCATACATCTGTATATATAAAATCTGTATTTGTTACACCTAATATCATATTATCCGTTAATATAATATTATTATGTTTTTTTATTAATTGGTTAAATAGTAATGTATCATCTGATATAAATAATGGTTTAGCAGTAATTAAATATAATTTAAATCCTATAATACTTGCTGCTTCAACTAAACTCATGGCAATATTATTATATATATCTCCTATATAAGATATAGTAATTTGATCTATATTATGATTATCAGATATATTTTCTTGTATAGTTAATAAATCAGCTAGTATTTGTGTGGGATGAAATTGTTCAGTTAATCCATTCCATACAGGAATCTTTGAAGATTTTGCTAAAATTTCTATATCTTTTTGTATGCCTCTATATTGTATGCCATCATATAAATTACTTAAAATTTTTGCAGTATCTTGTATAGTTTCTTTATATCCTATATGACTATCAGTTTTATTTAAACAAGTAACATTTGCTCCTTGATCAAAACAAGCAACTTCAAAAGAACACCTAGTTCTAGTGGAATTTTTTGCAAATATTAAAATAATATTTTTACCTAACAATCTTTTTATCTCTATATTGTTTTTTTTTTCTTGTTTTAATTTTTTAGATAAATGAAGAATATAATAAATCTCTTTTTGAGAAAGATCAGTTAATTTTAAAATATTTTTTTTATATAATGTATTCATGATTTTATTATCTACTTTTGGTAAAATAAAAAAATATTACTAGATAAATTCATATGTTTATAATTAATTTATATTTATTTAATAACTCTTTTTTAACTTTTTTACATATATTAATTTGATTATAATATTTTTTTATAATATGTTGTGGGGCTTTGCTTAAAAAATTATGATTATTTATACTGATATTAATTTTATCTATAATTTTTTGATTATCTGTTAATTTTTGATTAATTTTATTTAATAAAAATTTTTTATCAATTATCTTTATATTTAATGGTATGGCACATTCAATATTATTTATTTGAAAAATTAATGATGTTTTTGGAAAAAACTCATGTATATCCAGATAAAAAATGTTTTTTAAATTTAAAAATTTTTTTAATACATTAATATTATTTTTTAAGACTATTTTAAATGTAT
Organism: Enterobacteriaceae endosymbiont of Neohaemonia nigricornis; assembly: GCF_012571795.1. Classification (NCBI taxonomy): domain Bacteria; kingdom Pseudomonadati; phylum Pseudomonadota; class Gammaproteobacteria; order Enterobacterales; family Enterobacteriaceae; species Enterobacteriaceae endosymbiont of Neohaemonia nigricornis. The sequence continues at coordinate 160,271 of NZ_CP046222.1, read as the reverse complement.
CATTATAATTTTTTATGTATAAATCTATTTTATTATAAATATTCATTTCTACCTTATTACTACGTACTGTTGTAACTAATAATGTAAATAAATTAAACATATTTATAATATTATAATCTATAAGTACTTTATTTTGTATTGGGAATGATTGTGATATAATACTAATATTATTATATTGTTTAATATTATCTTGTTGTTGAATTTTTTGCCAAAGTACTTCTGTTATAAATGGTATAATAGGATGTGATAATCGTAATAATGATTCAAATACATAATATAAAGTATAATGTATACCATTTATATTTTCTAAATCATTTATTTGTATAACATATTTAATGTATTCTAAATACCAATCACAAAACTTATTCCATATAAAATTATATAATAAATTTGCAGCAATATCAAAACGATATTTATTTAATGCTGTAGTATAATCCTTAATAATAATATTATACTCTGATATAATCCATTTATCTGCTATAGATAATTGACATTTTTTTTTAATTAAATCAAAATTTATATATTTCAAAATAAAAATACCAGCATTCCAAATTTTATTACAAAAATTACGATACCCTTCTAATCGTGTCATATCCCAATATATATCACGACCTGTAGTTGATAGAGCTGCTAAAGTAAATCTAACTGCATCTGCTCCATATCCTTGATTTTTTATATTATTTTTTTGATTTTGATATGTTAAATTTTTAAAATCAGAATGTGATTCTATGTTTTGTATGTTTTTACTAAAAATAGTATTATTATGTTCAATTAGATTAATTGGATTAATAACATTACCTTTAGATTTAGACATTTTATGACCATATGCATCTCTTACAAGACCAGTCATTAATATTTTTTTAAAAGGAATTTGTGCACAATTATTTTTATCTTTAACAAAATGCATTGTCATCATAATCATCCTAGCAATCCAAAAATATATAATATCAAAACCACTTACTATTATACTAGTAGGGTGAAATAAATCAAAATTTATATTTTTACTAGGCCAATCTAATGTAATAAAAGTCCATAAACTAGAAGAAAACCAAGTATCTAAAACATCAGTATCTTGTTTAAGAATAATATTTGTTGTTAAAGAATATTTTTTTCTAATATCTGTAATATTTTTACCAACATAGATATTATTATGTTTATCATACCATGCGGGAATTGGATGACCCCACCATAATTGTCTAGAAATACACCAATCTTGTAAGTTATTCATCCAGGAAAAAAACATGTTTTCGTATTGTTTAGGGATAAATTGAATTTGTTTATTTTTTACAGCCTTGATAGCTTGTGTAGATAAAATTTTAGTATTTAAATACCATTGTTTGGTTAACATAGGTAATATAATAGTATTACTACGTGTACTATATGGTATTAAGCTATTTTGTGTTATAATAGAACATATTAACTTTTGTGTATTTAATTCTTGAATAATAATTTTACGTGTTTGTATATAATTTAATTTATGAAATTTATAAGGTATTATATCAGAATAAATCTGAAGTTTTTCACCATTAACGGAGTAAATTTTATAATGATTTAAAATATGACCTTCAATATTAAATATCTTAATTAAAGGTAATTGATGACGTACAGCAACTTGATAATCATCAAAATCATGTGCAGGACTAATTTTTACACAACCTGTACCTTTATTAATTTCTGCATGATCATCTTGAATAATAGGTATTTTCCTATTAATTATTGGTACAATTACATATTTACCAATAAGATTTTGATATCTAACATCTTTTGGATTAACAGCAATAGCTGTATCTGCTAATAATGTTTCAGGTCTAGTTGTTGTTACAATAATATATGATTTATTATCTATTGTTTTAACATTATTAAACAACATATATTTTATATGCCAAATATTTGTTTGACATAATCGGTGTTCTACTTCTAAATCAGAAAGAACTGTTTTTAATGTAGTATCCCAATGTACTAGTCTTGTTTTTTTATATATTAATCCCTGTTCATATAGTTTAATAAAAATATTTTGTACTGATTGAGAAAAATGTTTATCCATAGTAAATCTTATATTTTCCCAATTAGCAGATAATCCAATACGTTTCATTTGTTGGATAATAATTGGAATATATTTTTTTTTCCATAACCATGCTTTTTGTAAAAAATATTCTTTATTATAGTATTTTTTTGTTTTACCTGTTGTAGCAAAAATTTCTTTTTCTATTAAATTTTGTGTTGCAATACCAGCATGATCTATACCTACTTGACATAAAATGTTTTTACCTAACATCCGTTGATAACGAATTATAATATCAATAATATTATATTGCAAAGCATGTCCTATATGTAAATATCCAGTAATGTTAGGTGGTGGTACCATAATAGAAAAATTCTTTTTATTAATATTAATTTTTTGTTGAAAAAAATTATTTTTTTCCCAAAAATCATAAATATTTTTTTCAAAACTATTAGGATTATATTTATTATTCATAATCATATCCTATATAAAAAAATATAATTTTGTATATTTAATAAATATTAATTTATTAACTAATATTATTAAGTAATAATTGACATATTAAATTAACTGGTCTTCCTGATGCTATTGCTTGATTATGTTCATCATATGTCCATGCGGTACCAGCAATATCTATATGAGCCCATTTATATGGTTTAGCAAATTTAGCTAAAAAACATGCTGCAGTTATTGCAGAACCTGCATTATTATTACCAATATTAGATATATCAGCTATATTAGAATATAATTGATTAAAATAATTAATATCATTAATTGGTAATTTCCAAACTCTATCATTTGTTTCTGATGAAGCTTGTTGAATTTGTTTTGATAATGTATGACTATTAGACATTAAACCACTAATATTATGTCCTAATGCAATAACACATGCTCCTGTTAATGTTGCTATATCTATTACATATTTAGGATTAAATCTGTTTACATAAGTTAAAGCATCACATAAAACAAGTCTTCCTTCTGCATCTGTATTTTTTATTTCAACAGTAATTCCTGACATTGTTTTAATAATATCACCAGGACGTATTGCATCACCATCAGGCATATTTTCGCAACCTAACATTAATCCAATAACATGTAATGGTAATTTTAATTTTGCGATGGTATACATTATACCATATATAGATGCTGCACCACACATATCATATTTCATTTCATGCATATTATGACTTGGTTTTAAAGATAACCCCCCAGAATCAAAAGTTAGACCCTTACCAATTAAAACTATTGGAGGAGTAGTATTACAATTAGTATTATTATAATGAATAATAGACATTAGTGCTTGATTTTTACTGCCTTTACTTACAGCTAAATAAGCATTCATATTCAATATATTCATTGATTTTTCATCAATAATATCTATAGTAATGCTCTCCGGGAATTCTTCTGATAATTTATATACTTGTTTAACTAAATATTGAGGATTACATATATTAGGTGGTAAATTAGCTAAATTTTTTGCCTTTAAAATACCTTGATTTATTGCCATAGCATGTTTAATAGCAATAATACAATTATTATCATATATATCATTTACATGAAATAATAATTTTTGTATATTATAACTGTTTTTGTTTTTTTTAAATGTATTTAAACAATATAAATTATTTTCAATAATATTAATTGTATCACGTATGTTCCAATAAATATTATATTTTGGTATTTTTAAATTAACTAATAACCACATACATTCTTTTATGTATAGTTTTTTAATATAAATAATAATATTATTAATAATATTATGAAATCTCATTCTATTGATTTTTTCTTGTGTACCACATCCTACAATAATAATCTTATTGATTATAAGATTAGGTACATTAATATTATATAATGTAATTAAATTATTAAGTTTGCCTTGAAAATGATTTTTTTTTATAAAATTTATAATATAATTATTTGTTAAATTATTAATTATTTGTGTATCTTCTGGTATAATATAATTTTTAAAAATTGGCATAATAATACAATCAATTTTTTTTTTACATGTTATATTTTCTAATAGATATTTCATATATTATCCTTATTAATACGTTACTTTAAAAATAAAAATATATATTTTTTAATATTTATTATTAAAATTAATATCTTTATATTAATTAAATTAATTATATAATTAATATATAATATATACTTATATAATTTATGAATATATATCTTTTTTTTTTAAAAAAATAAAATATATACTATAAATTATCTAAAAAAATGAAAAAATATATATAATACCCTTGATGCGTAAATATGTGTCCCCATCTCCTTGTCATTAAGTATGATTGTTTTATAAATATTATAATATTTTTTTACTAAAGTTTATATATAATATTTTTGATACTAAAAAAATTAGGGAAATAAAAAATGAGTAAGATAATTGGTATTGATTTAGGTACAACAAATTCATGTGTAGCTATTATAGATGGCAATAAACCCCGTGTTTTAGAAAACTCAGAAGGTGATAGAACAACTCCATCTGTAATTGCTTATACTAAAGATGGTGAAATTCTAGTTGGTCAACCAGCGAAACGCCAAGCTATTACTAATCCTAAAAATACTCTTTTTGCTATTAAAAGATTAATTGGTAGACGTTTTCAAGATGAAGAAGTACAACGCGATATTAAAATTATGCCGTATAAAATTACTGAATCTGATAATGGTGATGCGTGGATTGATATTCAAGGTAAAAAAATGGCTCCACCACAAATTTCAGCAGAAGTACTAAAAAAAATGAAAAAAACAGCTGAAGATTTTTTAGGTACTAAAGTTAGTGCAGCTGTTATAACTGTACCTGCATACTTTAATGATGCGCAAAGACAAGCAACTAAAGATGCTGGTAAAATCGCCGGTTTAGAAGTAAAACGTATTATTAATGAACCAACAGCAGCAGCATTAGCATATGGTTTAGATAAAGACAAAGGTAATAGAACAATTGCAGTATATGATTTAGGTGGTGGAACTTTTGATATTTCTATAATTGAAATTGATGATGTTGATGGAGAAAAAACTTTTGAAGTATTAGCTACTAATGGTGATACACATTTAGGTGGTGAAGATTTTGATAGTAGAATTATTAATTATTTAGTAACAGAATTTAAAAAAGATCAAGGAATAGATTTAAAAAATGATCCTTTAGCAATGCAAAGATTAAAAGAAACAGCAGAAAAAGCAAAAATTGAATTATCATCAGCACAACATACAGATGTTAATTTACCATATATTACAGCCGATGCATCAGGTCCTAAACATTTAAATATTAAACTAACACGTGCTAAATTAGAATCTTTAGTTGAAGATTTAGTAGATAAATCAATTAATCCATTAAAAATGGCTTTAAAAGATGCAACATTATCTATTTCAGATATTAATGATATTATTTTAGTAGGTGGACAAACTCGTATGCCTATGGTACAAAGAAAAGTAGCAGATTTTTTTGGTAAAGAACCACGAAAAGATGTTAATCCAGATGAAGCAGTAGCTATTGGTGCTGCAGTACAAGGTGGGGTTTTAGCAGGCGATGTTAAAGATGTATTATTATTAGATGTAACACCTTTATCATTAGGTATTGAAACAATGGGTGGAGTAATGACAACACTTATTAATAAAAATACAACTATACCTACTAAACATAGTCAAATATTTTCTACTGCTGAAGATAATCAATCATCTGTAACAATACATATTGTACAAGGAGAACGTAAAAGAGCAAGAGATAATAAATCATTAGGACAATTTAATTTAGATGGCATTAATCCAGCGCCAAGAGGTATACCACAAATTGAAGTTACTTTTGATATAGATGCAGATGGTATTTTACATGTTTCAGCTAAAGATAAAAATAGTGGTAAAGAACAAAATATTACTATTAAGGCATCATCTGGTTTAAATGATGATGAAGTTGCAAAAATGATTAGAGATGCTGAAGTTAATACTGAAGCAGATAAACATTTTGAAGAATTAGTTAAAATACGTAATGAAGGCGATCAACTTATACATAGTACAAGAAAAAAATTAAATGAAGTTTTAGAACAAGTAAGTGAAGAAGATAAATTATCAATTAATAATATTATTAATGATCTTGAAATATCATTAAAAAATGAAAATAAAGATGATATTAAACAAAAAATACAAAAATTAATAGAAGCATCTAGTAAAATCATGAATTTAACTAAAAATGATATTAATCAAAAACAACAACATAATAATACACAACAAGATACTAAACAACAAAATACTAAACCAAATAAAGATAATAATGTAGTAGATGCTGAATTTGAAGAAGTAAAAGATAATAAAAAATAATATATTTTTTTTAAAACATATTATCAATATTATGATACCGTTTATATATTAATAATATAATTTAATATATTAATCGGTATTAAAATTATTGGGGATTATAGGATAGTAAGAAACTATGGCAAAAAAAGATTATTATGATATTTTAAGTATTAATAAAGATGCTACAGATAAAGAAATAAAAAGAGCATATAAACGTTTAGCTATAAAATTTCATCCAGATCGTAATCCCGGGGATAAAAATTCTGAAAATAAATTTAAAGAAATTAAACAAGCTTATGAAATTTTAAGTGATGCTAAAAAAAGATCTGCATATGATCAATATGGACATTCTGCTTTTGAACAAGAAAATATCAGTCATACAACAGCTGATTTTAGTGATATTTTTGGAGATGTTTTTGGTGATATTTTTGGCAATACTAGAAGTAATAGAAAAACCAGAGGTGCTGATTTACAATATATTATAAATATTTCTTTAGAAGAATCTATAACAGGCGTTAAAAAACAAATTAAAATACCATTTTTACAAAGTTGCAAATATTGTAAAGGTACAGGTTCACAAGGATCATTACAACAATGTCATACTTGTCACGGACATGGACAAATACAGATGAGTCAAGGTTTTTTTACTGTTCAACAAACTTGTCCTAGGTGTCATGGACGTGGATCATTTATTAAAAATCCTTGTATATATTGTTATGGTAAAGGAAAAATAGAAACTAACAAACAATTATCAGTAACTATCCCAAAAGGTATTAATACAGGTGATAAAATTAGATTAAATGGTGAAGGAGAATCTGATAATAAATCTATAGCTGGAGACTTATATATAGAAATCAGAATTAATAAACATTTTTTATTTATTAGAGAAGAAAATAATTTACATTGTGAATTACCTATTAGTTTTGCTACTGCAGCTTTAGGTGGTGAGGTTGATATACCAACTATTAATGGCATCATAAAAATTAAAATACCTCCTGAAACACAAACTGGCAGAACATTTAGAATAAGAAATAAAGGAGTACCTTCTATTAAAACTGGTTTAATGGGTGATTTATTATGTACTGTAAAAATTGAAACACCAATAAATTTAAATAATACTCAAAAAAATATATTGTCTAATTTAGACAAAAATATTAATCTTATTTCAGATAATAGACATACACCATTAATTAGAAATTTTCTTAAAAATATAACAATATTTTTAAGAAATTTAGGAAAATAATTATTTTTTTTTAAGAGGGTATAACAAATAAAATTATTTTTTATATCCTCTATATAAAAGAAAATAAATGATTTATATAATCTTTTTATATTTATTTAATTATTTATTATTTATTATATAGTTTATATTTATTAATCATATTGTGGTATAGGTATATTATTTGTTTTAATTGGTTCTTGTGCAAAACTAATATTATTATTTGTAAATTGTAATTTATTAATAAAAATAATTACTTCTTTTTTAAATACATCTAACATTGTATTAAACATATAAAATGCTTCTCTTTTATATTCTTGTTTAGGATCTTTTTGTGCATATCCTCTCAAATGTATACCTTGTTTTAAATAATCTAATGATGATAAATGTTCTTTCCATACATAATCTAATATTTTTATAATAATATTTTTTTCTATTTGTTTAATTATATCTATTTTTAAAAATTTTTTCTTTTGGTCATATTTTTTTTTAGTATACATAATTATATTATTCAATAATATTTGCTTATTAAAAATGGTTTTATTTGTTTTATGTGTATAACTTATCCATTTTTTATAAGGCAAAGAAATATTAAACATATTATAAATATATTGCATTAATTTTTTTATATTCCATGTTTTTTCTGTAAATAATTCAGATTTAATATAATTATTAACTATTGTGGTAAATACATCTTTTCTAAAATTGTCAATAATAATATTCATATCTGTTAATTGTAAAATTAAATCCCTTTGTTGATAAATAGCTATACGTTGATTATTAATAACATCATCATATTCTAATAGTTGTTTTCTTATATCAAAATTATATTGTTCAACTTTTTTTTGTGCCTGACATATTGCTTTTGTTATCCATGGATGTTCAATAGATTCATTTTTTTTCATACCTAATCTTCTTAATATATTTGTTATATTTTTAGATGCAAAAATACGCATTAAAGAATCCTCCATAGATAAATAAAATCTAGAAGAACCACAATCTCCTTGACGTCCTGAACGTCCTCTTAGTTGATTATCAATCCTTCTAGATTCATGTCGTTCTGTACCAATGACATATAACCCTCCAAGTTTTATAATTTTTTTATGTTGTTTTAACCAAGATAATTTTATATTTTTATCTTTTTGATTAGATAGATGTTTATAAAATAATATATTACCGCCTAAAACTATATCAGTACCTCTCCCAGCCATATTAGTGGCAATTGTTACAGAATGCATTGTGCCTGCTTGTGCAATAATTTCAGCTTCTTTATCATGATATTTAGCATTTAAAACATTATGAGGAATATTAATTTGTTTTAACTTTTTAGAAATTAATTCTGATTTTTCTATAGAAATAGTACCAACTAAAATTGGTTGACCTATATAATATTTTTTTTGTATATCTTCAATAATAGCTTGAATTTTTTCTTGTTCAGTTAAATAAATTACATCAGGAAAATCTATTCTAATCATAGGTTTATTAGTAGGAATAACAATCGTATTAAGTTTATAAATTTCTTTAAATTCATATGATTCTGTTATAGCCGTACCCGTCATTCCAGATAATTTATGATATAATCTAAAATAATTTTGAAAAGTAATAGAAGCTAAAGTTTGATTTTCATTATTAATTTTAACATTTTCTTTTGCTTCTATCGCTTGATGTAATCCTTCAGACCATCTTCTACCATCCATTAAACGTCCTGTATGTTCATCAACTATAATAATTTTATTATTTTGAACAATATAATCAACATTTTTTGTAAAAATTTTATGTGCTCTTAAACTTGCTAAAATATAATGTAGTAAAATTAAATTTTTACTCGAATATAATGACTCATTAATCTTAAGTATATTTTTTTCTACTAAAATATGTTCCAAAAAAATTAACCCATCTTCTGTTAGATATGCTTGTTTTGATTTTTCATCTATAAAAAAATGTCCTTGTTGTCCAGCAATATCTATTTCACTAGATTGATATTTTAAATATGGTATTATATTATTTATTTGAGAATAAATTTCTGCGTTATTTTTATCTGGTCCTGAAATAATTAAAGGAGTTCTAGCTTCATCAATTAGTATAGAATCTACTTCATCAACAATAGCAAAATTTAAAGGACGTTGAACTTTATCTTTTATATGTAGCACCATATTATCTCTCAAAAAATCAAATCCATATTCATTATTTGTACCATATGTAATATCAGCAGCATATGCTTGACGTTTTTTATATAATGACATATTTGATAAATTCAGTCCTACAGTTAAATTTAAAAATTCAAATAATATTTTATGATTAGTAGCATCTCTTTTAGCTAAATAATCATTTACTGTAACTATATGTACTCCCTTACCCATTAAAGCATTAAGATATGCTGGTAATGTTGCAGTTAATGTTTTACCTTCACCTGTACGCATTTCAGCTACACAATTATTATTTAATACAATACCACCTATTAATTGTACATCAAAATGTCTCATGCCAAATACTCTTTTGCTAGCTTCTCTAACTATAGCAAAAGCTTCAGGTAAAATATTATCTAATGTATATTTTTTTTTTAATTGTTTTTTAAAATAAATTGTTTTATTTTTTAATTCACTATCAGTAAATTTTTCAAATTTTTTTTCCATATTATTGATGATATTGACTGTATTTTGTAAACGACTTATAACATAGTTATTATTATTGCCAAATATTTTTTTTAAAAATTTAGTTAACATATAAACACTCTTTAATAAATTAAATAATAATTAAATACAAAGTACATATATTGTTATATATTTTATATTTATAAAAATAACTTTTAATAGTTTATTAAAACATAGGATAAATTTTTATGAGAAATAATAAATTATTGCCAATTAATAAAATTTTAAAAATAAATAATCATTATCCTTCGTATGTAAAAATTTTAATAAAATTACAAATACATGTTAATCTATTAATAAAAATAGAAAAATTTATTAAACAAAATATTTCAAAAAAATTATATCATATATATAATGTACAAAATTTACAAAATAATATTTTATTTATAGAAATTGCTAATTCTAATTATATGCTTAGTTTTCTTAAAGAGAAATCTAATCTTATATGTATATTACAAAAATTTATTATACCATCTTTAAAAGACATTAAATTTAATATTAATCCTATAATTTCCATAAATTGTTTTAAAAAAAATAAATATATAAATAATAATATGCTGACTAAATATAGTGTAACATTATTAAAAAAACTATCTAAAAAAAGTCCTATAAAATTACGTAATATTATCATTAAATTTATTGCATCATCTAAATAATATTTTTTTAGGTAAAATACGTATAATTTTTACATTAATAGTTTTATATCAAACAAATTTTATAAAAATATTATTTTTATAAAAAATAATTATCTAGCCATATTTAAAATAGATAAAACTAATTTATTAAATGATAATCCGTATTGTTTTGCAGCTTTAGGATATAAACTATTTTTAGTCATACCTGGAACTGTATTTATTTCTAATAATTGAAAAGATTTTTTTTTATCTAAAATAACATCAATACGACCCCATCCAGAACAATTTAAAATATTCCATGCTTTTAAAGCTAATTGAGATAATTCATATTCTTTTTGTTGCGTTAAATCACTAGGACAAAGATATTTTGTTAAATTATTATTATATTTATTATTATAATCATAAAATATCCCTGGATAATCAATTTTAATTATTGGTAATGTTATATTATTTAATATACCTATAGTATATTCTGTGCCTTGAATATATTTTTCTAATAAAATTTCATTACTATAATTAAATGCTTTTTCAATACCCATTAATAATTTATCTATAGAATTAATTTTTATAATACCTAAACTAGAACCACTACAATTAGGTTTAATAAAAATAGGCAATTTTAAAGATAAACATTTATTTTTAATATTTATATAATTTTTTTCTGTAAAATCTATTTTGTTTAATAAAAAATGGGGATATACAGGTAAGTTATATGCTTTCCAAATGGTTTTTGTAAGATGTTTATTTATAGTAATTGCCGTAGGCAACATTCTACTACCAGTATATGGAATATTTATATAATCTAATATACTCTGTAATATCCCATCTTCACCAAATTTGCCGTGGACTGCTATAAAAACCTTTGTAAAACCATATTTTTTTAAATTAAATATAGGAAAATCACAGATATCTAATCCATAAGCACTTATTTTTAATTTTTTTAATGCTCTTAAAATCGCTTTACAAGATTGTAATGATATGTTTTTTTCTAATGATTTACCACCAAATAAAACTGCTATTTTATTAGACATAAGATAACTCATTTATATTTTAAATTTGTTTTTTATTAATAGTGATGATAAACAATTAATATCTCCTGCACCTTGAAATAGTAATATATCTTTTCCTTTTAATACTGTAGATATAGATGTTATTAAATCATAATAATTATACCATTTACTTAACACTGGTATAACTATTCCTAATTTTTTTATTTTTTTATATAAAATATAACTATTTGCATCTTTTAAATATTGTTCTCCTGCAGAGTAAACATCTAAAATAAATAAATTATCTACAGTAGATAATATTTGTACAAATTCTTGTAATAAATTTTTAATTCTAGAATATTTATGTGGCTGAAAAATCATTATTAAACGATATTTAGGCCAACTATAACGAATAGTTTGAATAGTCATTTTTATTTCTGTAGGATGATGTCCATAATCATCTATAATAACCACTTTGCCATGAAATTTATTAAAATTATATTTAAAATAACCTCTTATATCATATCTTCTTTGTGTTCCAGAATATTGTTCTAAAGCTGTAATAATTTGACTATTTTTTAATCCAATATATTGTGATGTTATAAAAGCAGCTGTAGCATTAAGAGCATTATGTATGCCAGGAATATTTAATTTTATCAACCATGTCATATTTTGTTGTATATTTGTAATATTAAATGTACTTGTATTATTTTTTTGTATATAATTTGTTAATTGGTAATGAGCATTATTTTTAAATCCATATGTAATAATATTATTTTTAATATTATTATTATGTATTAATTGCATAATATGATTATTATCTATACAAATAATATTGCAACCATAAAATGGTACTTTTTCCATTAATTTTAAAAAATGTTCTTTTAATAATTCAATATTATTTGCATAACATTCTAAATGTTCATTATCAATATTAGTTATAACATTAATAATAGGATTAAAATATAAAAAAGATTTATCGCTTTCATCTGCTTCAGTAATAAAATATTTACTATTTCCTAAATTAGCATATAATTTTGTTTTTTTTATAATCCCACCATTAATAAAAGTAGGATGTTGTTTTAATAATTGAAATATTTCACAAATCATAGCTGTAGTTGTTGTTTTACCATGTGTACCACATACAATAATATTATAATAATATTTCATTAATTCTGATAACATATGTGCTCTATGCATAATATACATATTATTATTTATAGCAAATAGTAATTCAGGATTATTAGGTTTAATGGCAGTAGAAATTACAACTATATCTGTTTTACTAATATGTTCGGTATTATTATGTCCTAAATATATTTTTGCACCTAATAAAATTAAATCTTTTATAGTGTAAGTTTCTATAATATCTGATCCACTTACTTTATAACCTAATTTAATTAAAATTTTGGCAATACCACACATTCCAATACCACCAATACCAATAAGATATATAGATTTTTTTATAAAATTAATTTTTGGTAATATATTATAATTATTACAACTGTTTTTTTTATATTTCATTATATTTATTTAGTTTTTATTGAAGATTAAATTAATTTCATTACAAATTAATTCTGTTGAATTATATATACATAAGTTATTAGATTTTACTAACATTTTTTTTATATTATGTGTATTTAAAGAAAGAATAATATATGCAATTTTATGTATATTTATATTATCTTGTTCAAATATTTCTGCAGCTCCTATATTTTTTAATGGAATTGCATTCAAATATTGTTGTTTATCTTTATGTTTAAAGGGGATAAAAATTGCTGGTAATCCTATTATAGTAATTTCACTAACTGTCATTGCACCTGATCTACTGATAATAATATCAGCCCATTTATATGCTTCATACATATCTGGTATATATTCTTTTAAAATAAAATTATTAACTTTATTTTTTTTATATTTATTTAAAATGTGTATTAAATTATTTTGACCTACTTGATGTAAAATAGAAATTTTATACTTAAGTATATATGCTAATTTTACACCTAAAATATTTATTGTTTGTGAACCTTGACTACCTCCTGTAATAAATACATGTATTGGATGATGTATCTTTATTGTAGCTCTTTTATATACAGACAGTTTGATAATTTGTTTATTTACAGGATTACCTACTAAAATGCCTTTATTAAAAGTATATGGATATGCTTGCATAATTTTAATAGCAAATTTAGATAAAATTTTATTAGTAAAACCAGCAATATTATTTTGTTCGTGTATAACTAAAGGAATTCTATATAACCAAGCAGCAATTCCAGGAGGACCAGATATATAACTTCCCATAGATAGTATAATATCTGGTTTGTATGTTTTATAAATATTTATAGAATAAAATAATGCTTTTATTAATTTCCATAATGTAAATATATTAAAAAATATATTTTTTGTTTTAAAATACGTAAAATCTATTAAATTAATTTTAATTCCTTTTTGTGGTATAATATACGATTCCATTCTATTCATACATCCTAACCAACGAACTTCCCATCCCTGTTTCATTAGTAAACATGCTATATTTAAAGCAGGATATATATGTCCTCCCGTACCACCTGCTATTATAATAATTTTTTTATTCATAATAATATTATATTATATTTTATATAATTTATAATATAATATTTTAATATTATGTAGTAAATATTTATATTATTGTGTTGTTAATTTTTTTACTATATTAATAAATTCTTTTCCTCTATGTTTAAAGTTTTTAAATTGGTCAATGCTTGAGCATGCTGGTGATAATAATACTATATCTCCATATTTAACTAATAAATGAATTTGTTGTAATGCTTCCTTCATAGAATTAACTTTAATAGCTTTAGGATATAAAGATTTAATTACATTACTTGCAGTGCCAAAACAATAAATAATTATATTATCTTTATTAATATAATTTTTTAATAAATGTAATTGACAATTTTTATCATATCCACCTAATAATAACCAAATTTTTTTTTTATTATATAAATACTTTAAAGCTGCTTTAGTGCTACCAACATTAGTAGATTTAGAATCATTAATCCATGTTATACCATTACTTGTATTAATAATTTGTAATGTGTGTGGATTATTAGTATAATTTTTAATTATATTTAATACATGATTATGTGGTATATTTAATTGATCTGTTAAACATAATACTGCTAAAACATTTATATAATTATGTATTCCTATTAATTTAGTATATTTAAAATTTAAAATAGTTTTATTATTAATTTTTAAAAATATATTGTTATTATTTATATATAATTTATAATAACAATTTTTACTTCCAAAAGTAACATATTTAGTATCTTTAAAAAATGTTCTAGGATATGTATATTTATCACTATTATTATATATACAAATATTTGCATTATTATAAATTTGTAATTTAAAATTACGATATTGTTGAAAACCTAAAGGATATCTATCTAAATGATCTTCAGTAATATTTAATATCATAGCAATATATGCTTTTAAACTCTTAATGGTTTCTAATTGAAAACTAGATAATTCTAAAATATAAAAATCTCGCGATATATTCAATAAATCTAATGCAGGATATCCAATATTGCCACCAATACCAATATTATATTTATATTTATGTATAATTTTTTTTAAAATATCTATTACAGTACTTTTACCATTAGTGCCGGTAATTGCTATTATAGGTGTAGTAGTATTTAAACAAAATAATTCTATATCTCCAATAATTGGTATACCTAATTTCTTAGCTAATGTTAGCATAGGATGAAATATAGATATTCCTGGACTTATAACAATTAATTTTGCATTTTTAATCCATTGTATATTATATGAACCAAAACAACATGGTATAAATTTCGGTATTTTTTTTATATATATTGGTGTTGGATTAATATCCATTAAATATGGAATAATACCTTTTTTTAAAAAGAAATTTATACACGATACGCCTGTAATACCTAAACCAATAATAATATTTATCTTTTTTATCATATATGATTTATTTGTAATATTGCTATAGCACAAAATATTAATATTAATGATATAATCCAAAAACGAACTATAATGCGTGGTTCTGGGCATCCTTGTAATTCAAAATGATGATGTATAGGTGCCATTAATAATACACGCTTTTTTTTAAGTTTAAACATAAAAATTTGTATCATGACTGATAAAGCTTCTATAATAAAAATACCACACATAATTAAAGATAAAAATTCTTGTCTAATTAAAATAATAATTAATCCAATTATACTACCTAGTGTTAATGAACCTACATCACCCATAAATATTATAGCAGGATATGTATTAAACCATAAAAATCCTAACCCAGAACCTATTAATGAACAACATATTATAGATAATTCTTTAGAATATTTAATATATTGAACATTAAAATATTTACTAAAATCAATATCACCTGTTATAAAACATAAAATTATTAAACCAATTGATGTAAAAATAATAGGCATAATAACTAGGCCATCTAATCCATCTGTCAAATTGATTGCATTACTTAACCCTACAATAATCATATAAGTAATTATTATATATATAAAATAATTTGTATAAATAAAAATATTTTTATAAAATGGTATATTAATTTGTAATATTGACATATATTTATTATTTTGATAATAAATATATGTACCCATAATAAAAGTAACAACAGATTGTAGTAATAATTTTTGTTTAATATATAATCCTTGATGATGTTTTAAAATAATTTTATAGTAATCATCTACAAAACCAATAACTGCATAAATTAATAATATAATTAGTGTGTATATAATATATAAATTTAATAAATTAGACCATATAATAACAGTTATAAAAATTGATGTTAATATAATAACACCACCCATAGTAGGTGTATTACATTTATTATTAATATGTGTTATAGGACCATTAGATCTAATAATCTGTAATATATTTTTTTTTTTGATATAATTGATAAAAATAGGACTTAATATTAATACTATTAATAAAGATGTAATTAAACTCATAAATAATCTGAATATTAAATTTGTAATATTGAAATTATATTTCATTATATAATATAAATAATGTGTTAATAAAATTAACATTTTAATTTTTCCAAAAATATTTTAATTAATTTACCTATATGACTATGATAAGATCCTTTAAATAGAATTGTATAATGTTGCAAATTCTGTATTGTTATAAACAATTGTGTTATTAAATCCTGCGAAGATAAAAAATGTTTAGCATTACTAATATTTTTAGTAATATACTTACTATAATTTCCTATACTAAATATAAAATTTATATTTGTGCCAGATAGCTTTTTCCCTATATATTCATGATAAAATAATGTTTTTGTACCCAATTCCATCATATCACCAATAATTAATAATTTCGGTCCTGTTATTTTTTGTAAGATATTAATAGCTTGAATTACAGAATTAGGATTTGCATTATATGCATCATTTAAAATTAATTTATTTTTACTAACAAAAATTGGATACATTCTACCTTGAATAGGTTTAAAATATTTTAATCCATTAGCAATATCTTCTAACGTTATTCCCATTGTAAATGCTATAACTGCTGATGCTAATGCATTTTGTATATTATGTATACCACCAATAATAAACAAATTAATTAATTGTATTCCTATAGGAGTATGTAAATTAAATTCTATTTTATCAGTATTAATCTGTATATTACTAGTAAAAAAATCAGTATTTTTATTATTTATAGAAAAAGTTAAAATATTATTATGTTTTATTGTATGTAAAATATTTTTTTGATGATCATCATCATAATTAATAATAATTGTACCATTATTTTTTAGATAATTAAAAATCTGTATTTTACTTTTAATAATATTATTTAAATTTTTAAACCCTTCTAAATGTGCAATAGATATATTATTAATAATTGCTATATTTGGTTTTACAATATTACTTATATAAGAAATATCGTATAAATTATTTGCACCAATTTCAATTACAGCATATTTATATGTATTATTTAAATTTAATAATGTTAATGGCACTCCAATATGATTATTCATATTATCAATAGTATATATAGTTTTTTTTATACGTTGTAGTATAGAAACAGTCATTTCTTTTACTGAAGTTTTGCCACTAGTACCAGTAATACCAATTACTGTATTTTTAAATTGTGATCTTTTCCATGCACTAATTAATCCTAGACTGAATATAGTATCATTAACAATAATTTGTGGTATAATTGTTCTTATATATTGTTGTACAAGTAATGCTTGTGCACCATTTTTAATAGCTTCATTAATATAATTATGTCCATCAAATTTTTTACCACATATAGCAATAAACATACAATTATTGTAAATAATCTTACTATTAATTGAATAACTACGAATACTAGTATTATCTCCAATTAATATTCCATTAGTAATATCTGCTATTTGTGTTAAATTAGTTAGCATCTGTTTGTATTTTTTTAGAAATATTATCTACAATATCATAATCAGAAATATTTAAAATATTATTACCAATAATTTGATATTTTTCATGACCTTTACCAGAAATTAATATAATATCTTGTATATTTGCATGTAATATAGCATAATAAATTGCTTGAAATCTATCTACAATAATATGTATATTATGTTTAGTATTGCAACCTTTTAGAATATCTTGATTAATATATTGTATATTTTCATTACGTGGATTATCAGTAGTAATAATAATATAATCAGCATAATTACTAGCTATACATCCCATTATTGGACGTTTACTTTTATCTCTATCTCCACCACAACCAAATATACACCATATTTTTTTAGTAGTATAATATTGTTTAATAGTTTGTAGAATATTTTTTAAAGCATCTGGAGTATGTGCGTAATCAATAATTATTTTAGGTAAATTTTTATAATTTAAAATATTAAATCTACCATAGACTGGTTTTAATAATGATGCAGTATTGATTAATTTTAATAATGGATATTTTAAAGACAATAATGTGGTAAGGCTTAAAATAATATTAATCACATTAAAATAACCAAATAAATTTAAATGTAAAATTCCTGAACCCCATGTAGATTGAAATATAATAATAGTTTTATTTAATGTATAAATTATTTTTTTTACTATAAAAAATAATTTTTCTTTATATATCATATGTTTTTTAGTAGTAACAGCAATAGCATTAGATAATATTTTATACCATTTAAATCCTATTGGATCATCAATATTAATAATTTTATTATGTACTATATGTTTAGAAAAAAAACACCATTTAGTATTTATGTAATTATTCATATTTTTATGATAATCTAAATGATCTCTAGTTAAGTTAGTAAAAATACCTGTATTAAAATTGATATCAGATATTCTATATTGATGTATACCATGTGAAGAAACTTCTAATATAACAATATTAGAATGATGATTAATAAAATTTCTTAATTTAGCTTGTATTTCAATTGCAGATTCTGTAGTATTATGTGATT
This sequence comes from Enterobacteriaceae endosymbiont of Neohaemonia nigricornis, assembly GCF_012571795.1. Lineage (NCBI taxonomy): Bacteria > Pseudomonadati > Pseudomonadota > Gammaproteobacteria > Enterobacterales > Enterobacteriaceae > Enterobacteriaceae endosymbiont of Neohaemonia nigricornis. The sequence goes on along the minus strand of NZ_CP046222.1, from coordinate 141,032 downwards.
CTATTAAATTATTATAAAAACCATTACCTAATGTACTACAAATAGCAGGTTTTTGATTTAGTAAATATAACCATTGCATTAAAAAATTTGTTACACTAGTTTTACCATTGGTGCCAGTAATGCCAATTACTGGTATTTCCTTACTAGGATGTTTATAAAATAGACCTGCAATAGATGATAAATAATATTTTAATTTTTTTATATAAATTATAGGAATATGATTATTATAAAAAATATAATTTGTATTATTAGTATTATTATAAGTTAATATTGCACTTGCTCCATTAGATATTGCTTCATTAATAAAATTTCTACCATTACATATATATCCTTTTAATGCAATAAATAACCAATTAGGTTTAATTTGTTTACTATTGGTTGATATATTTTGTATAAAAATTTTTTCAAGAATAGCATTTTGAATATGATTTTTTAATAAATATGCTAAACTGATTTTGTTTTGATTCAAATTTATTTAACCTTTTAATAATAAATAAATACGTAATGTTATTTTTAATATATTAAGAATAATTATTAATTATTTTTAAATAATATTTATACTCTTTGTGCAATACGTAATATTGCACTCCTAGATCTAGGATTCAAGAAAATTTCATCTTTATTAGGAAAAACCCTATTAATAATTTTTAATTTAATATATTTAATATTATTAAAATTATTTATTTCAAGAATATTAAAAGGAATTTTTAAAAAATCATCATTAATTTTACTATATTTTGTCATAAATTTTTTAACAATTCTATCTTCTAATGAATGGAAACTAATTACAGATAAAATACCTCCTATTTTTAAAATCTTTAATGTATGATATAAAGCTTGTTTTAGCTCTTCTAATTCATTATTAATAACAATACGTATAGCTTGAAATGTTCGTGTTGCTGGATGTTTATTATATTTTTTATTTAAAAATATTGTAGAACGTATTATATTAGATAAATCATGTGTGCTATTTAAATTATTAAATGATATATATTTTTTTATTTTAATAGCTATTTTTTTATGAAATCTTTCTTCACCATATATTTTTAATATATGAGATAGTTTATCTTGATTTATATTTTTTAGAAAAGTATAAGCAGTAATATTATCTTTTTGATTCATTCTCATATCTAAAGGACCATTTAACATAAAAGAAAAACCTCTATCAGGATTATTAAGTTGAAAAGATGAGAGTCCTAAATCAAATAATATACCATCAACTTTGCCTAAAATATTATATTTACAACAAATATTTTGTAAATTAGAAAAATTATCATATATATATATAATTCGTTTATCATGTATCTTATTTTGTATGATAGTACAATTATCACGATCAATAGCATAAACTTTGCCTAATGGTCCTAACTTTTGTAAAATAGCATAAGTATGCCCACCACAACCATAAGTAGCATCTATATATATACCATTATGTTTAATATTTAAATTCTTTATGGCTTCTTTTAATAAAACAGGTATATGTATCATAAGTAATTAAATATTTTATAATAATTAAATTTTATTATTTATTAAAATAATATGGATTTTATATTAACAAATATTATACAATATAAAATAAATTAATATATTTTATATGATTTTTATAATTTAACAATATTAAATATTATTTATTTTTAAATATAAAATTTTATTATAAATATAGGTGATTTTATATGATAGAATATTCAAATTTTAAAAATACAACCATAAATTGTAATAAAAACTACATAAATATATATATTACTAAAGTATTTGGTTGGATGTTTTGCGGATTAATTTTAACATCATACATCGCATGGAATATCGTTAATACAACATATATTATGCAATATTTGTTTTATAATAAGATTTTATTATTTGTTTTATGTTTATTACAATTAGGATTAGTATTTACTATATCTAATTTTTTAAATAGATTATCTGGTCAAATATTAACAATATTATTTATTTTTTATTCATGTTTAACAGGTATAACTACTGCTAGTATATGTTCTTTATATAATCATAATACTATTTTTACAGCTTTTATTACTGCTGCTAGTACATTTCTGATTATGTATATATGGGGTTACACAACAAAAAAAGATTTAAGTCATATTAATAATATTATAATGATGGGATTAATTGGCATTATATTATCTTCTTTTATTAATCTTTTTTTTCATAATGATATTATTATATCAATTATAAATTATATAAGTATTATTTTATTTACAGTTTTAATTGCTGTAGATACTCAAAAACTTAAAACATTTGCTAATATAATTAGTACAAATTTAAATGATACAGATAATATTAGACGTTATGCTATTTTAGGTGCATTAATATTATATTTAGATTTTATTAATTTATTCTTAACAATTTTACGTGTGTTAGGTAATAATGATAAAAATCAAGAAAATAATGAATAAAATATTAATTTATTAATAATTATTAATTTTCTATATATAATTAATAATTATATTATTAAATTAATAATAATATATATAAATAATAAATAATATGAAATGAATGATATTAAAATAAAAAATTATATCAAATTAACTCCTATGATGAATCAATATTCTGAATTAAAAAAAGAATATCCAAATATTTTATTATTTTATCGTGTAGGAGATTTTTATGAAATGTTTTATAATGATGCTATCAAAGCTTCTAAAATACTAAATATCGTTTTAACTAAAAAATATACTACTAAAAATATATGTATTCCTATGGCAGGTATACCTGTACATAGTATAGAAAACTATTTATTAAAATTAATTAATGCAGGTGAATCAATTGCTATATGTGAACAAACAGATAAAACAAGATTATTTAAAAACAAAATTTTAGAAAGAAAAATAGTACGTATTATTACCCCTGGTACTGTTAGCGATGATTATTTATTAAAAAATTCACAAGATAATTTATTAGCTTCTATATGTTTTGATGAAAAATTAGGTTTTGGATATGCAACTTTAAATATGAGTTCGGGTAATGTACAAGTTATAGAAAACAAAAATTATGATATTATAGCTGGAGAATTATATAAAACTAATCCTGTAGAATTATTATGTACAAATAATTTTAATCATACCAAATTAATTGAAAAAATAAAATGTATAAAATTTAGACCATTGGATACATTCAATTATGAAGTATCATATCACAATTTATGTAAACAATTTGGTATAGATACTTTAAAAAATATTGGGATTATAAATTATGTAATGGCTATAAAAGCTGCTGGTTGTATTTTACAATATATTAAAGAAACACAACGTATATTTTTACCACATATTAATACGATAATATTATCTAATTATAATAATGAAATTATAATGGATAACAATACAAGAAAAAATCTAGAAATTATAAAAAATATATATGGTAATAAACAACATACTTTATTTTATATTATTAATCATACAAAAACTTCTATGGGTAGTCGTTTATTACAAAGATGGTTAAATACACCAATACTAGATATAAATATTATTTATTCTAGACAAAATAGCATTACGGTATTAATAGATCATTACATAGATTTACAAAATTATTTATCTAAAATTGGTGATATTGAACGAATTATTGCACGTTTATCTTTGCAAACAGCTAAACCTCAAGATTTTGTTATTTTAAAAAAATTATTTGTTATTCTACCTAATATACATAAAAAACTTAAGCAAATACCATATTGTGATATAAAAAAAAAAATTTTAGAAATAGGATTATTTACTAAATTAAATTCTTTACTAAATAATTCTATTAGTAATAATCCTGCAAATTCTATAAAATACGGGAATGTTATTGCACAAGGATATAGTATTAAATTAGATAAATTAAGGAAACAAACACTAGATTCTGCAGAATATTTAAATTATGTAGAAAAAAAAGAACGTAAAAAATTAGATATTGAAAAATTAAAAATTGGTTATAATACTATTTGTGGATATTATATTCAAATTCCAAAAAATAAAATCATAAAATTACCACAACAATATATTTTAATACAAACACTTAAACATTTTAATAGATATAATTTATTATCATTGACAATGCATCAAAAAAATATTTTATCTATTAAAGAACAATCTTTACAATTAGAAAAACAATTATATAATCAATTATTTCAGTATATACAACCTTTTTTAAAAAAATTACAAAAATTATCTTTATATTTATCAGAATTAGATGTATTATCTAATTTAGCTGAAAGATCTATTACATTGAATTATAACAAGCCTATTATAAGTAAAAAGAAGGGTATATTTTTAACTAAATCTAGACATCCTGTTGTTGAACATATTTTAAAAACTCCATTTATACCAAATGATATATGTTTAAATTCTGAAAAATATATGTTAATGATTACTGGACCTAATATGGGTGGTAAAAGCACCTATATGAGACAAGTTGCATTAATAATTATTATGACTTATATCGGTAGTTATGTTCCTGCTAAACAAGCTATAATAGGACCTATAGACCGAATATTTACAAGAATTGGATCATATGATAATATTTCACTAGGACTATCTACATTCATGATAGAAATGATGGAAACATCTAATATTTTACTTAATGCTACAACTAATAGTTTAGTATTAATGGATGAAATAGGTAGAGGTACTTCTACATATGATGGATTAGCCATAGCATGGGCTTGTGCTGAAAATATAGCTGTAAAAAATAAATCTATGACTTTATTTGCTACTAACTATATTGAATTAACTAATTTAAGTAAAAATTATGCATGTATAATAAATATATATTTTGATGCAATAAAATTTAATAATAGTATTATTTTTTTATATACTGTAAAAAAAGGTATTATAAGTAATAATTATGGATTATTTGTAGCGTCTTTAGCAGGAATACCTCAAACAGTTATTAATAATGCTAAAAGAAAAATACAATGTTTAAAAAAAGAAAATAATAATAAATAATAAAAATATATTTTATAAAATATTTTTTTATATGGCACATATTTATATAAATTAATAAATAAAATATATATTACATATTGTAAGGTGATTATTTTAAATGGATAATTCTTGTACTAAAAATATTACATTAGTAAATATTGAAACAGAATTAAAAAATTCTTATTTAGATTATGCAATGTCTGTTATTGTAGGTAGAGCATTGCCAGATGTTCGTGATGGATTAAAACCTGTACATAGAAGAATATTATATGCAATGCATATATTAGGAAATTTATGGAACAAACCTTATAAAAAATCTGCACGTATTGTAGGTGATGTAATAGGAAAATATCACCCACATGGTGATGCAGCTGTTTATGATACCATTGTAAGATTAGCACAAAATTTTTCATTAAGATACACTTTAATAGATGGACAAGGTAATTTTGGTTCTATTGATGGTGATTCAGCAGCAGCAATGCGTTATACTGAAATTAGAATGACTAAAATAACACAAGAAATTATAAAAGATATAGATAAAAAAACAGTTAATTTTTTATTAAATTATGATGGTACTGAAAAAATTCCTGCTATTATGCCTACAAAAATTCCTAATATATTAATTAATGGTTCTTCAGGAATAGCTGTAGGCATGACTACTAATATACCACCTCATAATCTTACAGAAATAATTAATGGATGTATTGCATATATACATGATAATAATATTTCAACAAAAGAATTAATGCAATATATTCCAGGTCCTGATTTTCCAACTTCAGGAGTTATTAATGGTACATTAGGAATTCAAAAAGCATATGATACAGGTAAAGGGCAAATTATTATTAGAGGACGTAGTAAAATAATAAAATATGAACAGTATAATCAAATTATAATTTATGAATTACCTTATCAAATTAATAAAGCAAAATTAATAGAAAAAATTATAGATTTAATTAAAAATAAAAAAATTAATGGTATTAAAAATTTAAGAGATGAATCTGATCAAGATGGTATTAGAATTGTTATAGATATAAAAAAAAATGTATCTGCAAATATAATTTTAAATAATTTGTATAAATTTACACCTTTACAAAGTACTTTTAATATTAACATGGTAGCATTATATAAAAATAAACCTTTATTAATGCCTTTAAAAAAAATTATTATAGCTTTTATAGAACATCGTCGTGAAATTGTTATAAGACGAACACAATACGAAATAAAAAAATATAATGATAAAGCACATATTTTAGAAGGATTAATTGTTGCATTAATTAATATAAAAGATATTATAAATATTATACAATCATCAACAAGAACTGAGGTAATAAGAAATACAATTTCTAATAAAACATGGAATATAAAAAATATAATACAACAATTAAATCTACAAAATAAAAATAATTGTGTATTTAAAGATACAAAATTAATAAAATATGAAAATCATTATTCATTTAGTTTAAAACAAGTACAAGCTATTTTAGATTTAAAACTTTATAGATTAACTAATCTAGAATATCAAAAATTATGTGATGAATATCAACAAATAATATATAATACTAATAAATTATCACAAATTTTGAATAATGATAATTATTTAATGAATATTATTTGCAATGAATTAATTAATATTAAAAAAGAATTTGGTGATAATAGAAAAACAAAAATTATAAATACTCCATATTCTATGAATATAAAAGATTTAATTATTAAAGAAAATGTTATTGTTACTTTAACATATAAAGGATATATTAAATATCAAAAATTATCTGAATATGATGTACAACATAGAGGTGGAAAAGGTAAATTTGCAACAAAAATAAATCAAAATGATTATATTAGTAAATTATTAATAGTCAATACTCATGACAATATTATTTTATTATCTAATTTAGGACGTTTATATTGGTTAAAAGTATATGATTTACCTTTTGCTAATAGATTTGCTAAAGGCAAACCTATTATAAATATTTTACCATTAAAAAATAATGAAAGAATTATTACTTTTTTAGTTATTAATTCATATCCTAATGATATTAATTTATTTATAGTTACACAGCAAGGTTTTGTAAAACAAACTAGTATCCAACAATTTAGTAAGCCACGTAAGAATGGTATAATTGCAATTAAATTAAGATCTAATGATTTGATACAAGATGCAGCTCTTATAAAATGCACACAACAAGTTATGTTGTTTTCTGCTTTAGGTAAAGTAGTAAAATTTAATTCTTCTACAGTAAAAAACATGGGAAGAAATACTTTAGGAATGCGTGGTATTAGATTTACATCTTCTAAAGATCGTGTTGTATCATTAATAATTTTAACAAATACATCCCAAAAAAATATATTAACTATTACACAGAATGGATATGGTAAAAGAACTATTAATCAAGCATATCCTCTTAGATCTAGAGCAACTAAAGGTGTAATTGCTATAAAAACTAATATAAGAAATGGACAAGTAGTTGGTAGTATAAAAGTATCTGATAATGATCATATTTTAATAATTACTAATACTGGTTCATTAATACGTATTAATGTTTCAGAAATATCTTTAGTTAGTCGTAACACAAATGGTGTAATTATTGTCAAAATAAATAAAAATGAGCAAGTAATTAGTTTGCAAAAAATATAAAAAAATATTTTTCTTTATATTATTTTAATACCTGATAGATCTTGTAATTGGTTTATTTTATCTATTTTTTCCCATGTAAAAATATTTCTTCCAAAATGTCCATAAACAGCAGTTTGTTGATATATTGGTTTTAAAAGATCTAACATTTTTATTAAATAAAATGGTCTTAAATCAAAATTTTGTTTAATTAATTTAACTATTTTTCTATCAGAAATTTTACCAGTACCAAATGTATTTACCATAATAGATACAGGTTTTGCTATTCCAATAACATATGCTATTTGTATTTCACATTTAGATGCTAACGAAGCTGCTACTATGTTTTTTGCTATATATCTTGCTGCATATGCGGCTGATCTATCAATTTTAGATGGATCTTTACCTGAAAATGCTCCTCCACCATGACGTGCCATACCGCCGTAAGTATCGACAATAATTTTGCGTCCTGTTAAACCACAATCACTAATTGGGCCACCTATAACAAAACGTCCAGCAGGATTAATAAAAAAACTAGTCTGATTAGTAATCCATTTTTTTGGCAGAATTGGTTTGATAATTTCTTCCATACAAGCTTCTTCTAATGTTTTACGTGATATATTTTTTGTTGTTTGTGTAGATAATACTACAGATTGTATACTATCTATTTTATTATTTTTATAGCAAAATGTTATTTGACTTTTAGCATCAGGGCGTAACCATTGCAAAATTTTTTTTTTTCTAATTTGTGCTTGTTGATATACTAGTTTATGTGCATAAACAATAGGTGCAGGCATAAAAGATGAAGTTTCATTAGTAGCATATCCAAATACTAATCCTTGATCACCAGCACCTTGATTTAAATGATTTTTATTATATATACCTTGTTGTATATCTTTAGATTGTTTACTAATAATATTTAGTATTGCGCATGTATTAGCATCAAAACCTGTATTAGCATTTATATATCCTATATTTTTAATAGTATTTCGTATAATAGTTTCTATATCAATTTGTGCTGTAGTTGTTATTTCACCACCAAGTAATACCATTCCTGTTTTAATATATGTTTCACAAGCTACTCTTGCATTTTTATCTTGTATGATAATATTATCTAATATTGCATCAGAAATTTGATCAGCCATTTTATCAGGATGCCCTTCTGATACTGATTCTGATGTAAAGAGATATTTTTCCATGAAACTAAAACCTTTATGAAATAATAAATTAATAATTTTGAACATATATTTTTATAACATAACATGTTTAAGATTGTAAATATTTTTATAAAATTATTATGTAATATGCATAATTATTAAAAATTAATTTATAATAATTGAATTATATGCATAATATACTATTATCATATATTTAATTCATTAATTAAAAATTTTAAAAATTTACTATCTAACAATTTTTATTAATGATATGTATTTATTTTATAAAAGTATGATATTTATATAATATTATATTTTTTTATAAAAATTAATAATCTTTAGGAGTAAAGTATGCCTTCTAGAAAAGATCTGGCTAATGCTATTAGATTTTTAAGTATTGATGCTATTGAACATTCTAATTCAGGACATCCTGGCGCTCCAATGGGAATGGCTGATATAGCAGAAGTATTATGGAGAAATTATTTAAATCATAATCCTAATAATCCATTATGGATTAATCGTGATAGATTTGTATTATCTAATGGTCATAGTGTTATGTTACTTTATAGTTTATTACATCTAACAGGTTATAATTTAACTATCAACGATATAAAAAAATTTCGCAAAATTTTTTCTAATACTCCCGGACATCCAGAATTTCGATGTACTTTAGGTGTAGAAACAAGTACAGGTCCATTAGGACAAGGTTTAGCTAATGCAGTAGGTATGGCTATTGCTGAAAAAACATTAGGAGCACAATTTAATAAACCAGGATATGATATTATTAATCATTATACATATGTTTTTGTTGGTGATGGTTGTTTAATGGAAGGTATTTCTCATGAAGTATGTTCATTAGCAGGGACACTACAATTAAAAAAACTTATAGTATTTTATGATAATAATGGTATATCTATTGATGGAAAAGTAAAACATTGGTTTAATGATAATACAAAAAAAAGATTTGAATCTTATGGTTGGAATGTTATTGATAATATTGATGGACATAATTATAAAAAAATACAAAATGCTATTAATCAAGTGAAATCTTTGCAATCAGATAAACCTTCTTTATTAATATGTAATACTACTATTGCTTTTGGTTCACCTAACAAATCAGGTAAAAATATTTCACATGGTACTCCTTTGGGAGAAACAGAAATATTATTAACTAGAAAACAATTAAATTGGAATTATAAACCATTTGATATACCTGAAGATATTTACAAACAATGGGATGCTAAAAAAATAGGTGATTTAAAAGAATTACAATGGGCAAATAAATTTAATGATTATTGTAAAATATTTCCTAAATTAGCTGAAGAATTTAAAAGAAGAATTAATAATAAATTACCTACAAATTGGAAACTAGAATTACAAAATATATTAAATCATATGTATAAGAATAATATTAATTTATCTACTAGAGAAGCATCACATTATATTTTAGAAAAATTATCTAATATATTACCAGAATTATTAGGTGGTTCTGCAGATTTAGCTTCAAGTAATTTAACTTTATTATCTAATTCTAAACCTATTAATAAATTTAAAAATGGAAATTATATTTATTATGGTGTAAGAGAATTTGGAATGATGGCCATATCTAATGGTATTGCTTTATATAAAGGGTTTATACCTTATGTCGCAACTTTTTTAGTTTTTATGGATTATTGTCGTAATGCAGTACGTATGGCTTCATTAATGAAAATTAGAAATATTATGATTTATACACATGATTCTATAGGTGTTGGCGAAGATGGTCCTACACATCAACCTATAGAACAATTATCTAGTTTAAGATTAATACCTAATATAAGTATTTGGCGTCCTTGTGATAAAATTGAAACACTTATAGCATGGCAATATGCTATAGAAAATCAATATACTCCTACAGGATTAATTTTATCTAGACAAATTTTACCAACACAAATTAGAAATAATAATAAAATTAAATATATCCATTATGGAGGTTATATTTTAAAAGATTGTATAGAACAAAATCCAAATATTATTTTAATTGCTACTGGATCTGAAGTAGATTTAGCTGTACAAGTATATAATAAATTATCTTTAATTAAATATAAAATTAGAGTTGTTTCCATGCCTTCAACTGATGTTTTTGATAAACAAACAGAAGAATATAAAAATTATGTTTTACCTCCACAAATTACATGTAGAATTGCTATAGAAGCTGGTTCAAAAGATTTTTGGTATAAATATGTGGGTTTAAAAGGCAAAGTTATAGGAATAAATTCTTTTGGTTATTCAGGTTCTTCTATGGAACTTTTTAAAAAATTTGGATTTACTGTTGAAAATATTATTTCTGTAATAAAAAAATTATTAAAAAATAATATTTAAAATTTTTCATATATAATAAATAAAAGGTATAATAAATTATGTCTATAAAAAATATTCTAGATATAGAAATCCAAAACAAAGTTGTTTTTATTAGATCGGATTTTAATGTGCCAATAGATTCACAAGGTAAAATTATTTCTGATATTAGAATAAAATTATCATTGCCAACTATTAAATATGCATTATATCATGGAGCTAAAATTATTATTGCATCTCATTTGGGTAGACCTGTAGAAGGAGAATATAATAATAAATTATCATTAAAGAATATTGCTGTGCATTTAAGCAATTTATTAAATCATCCAGTTATTTTAAAAAAAAAATATTTAGATGGTATATCTTTTAAAAAAAATGAAATAATTTTATTAGAAAATATTCGTTTTAATATTGGTGAAAAAGCAAATGATATAACCTTATCAAAAAAATATGCTGCTTTGTGTGATGTTTTTGTTATGGATGCTTTTGCTACAGCACATCGAAAACATGCATCTACTTATGGAATTATATCTTTTGTACAACAATCATGTGCTGGTTTGCTATTAATTAATGAATTAATAAATTTAAAAAAATTTTTATATAAACCAAAAAAACCAATTATTTCTATTATAGGCGGTGCTAAAATTTCAACAAAATTTAGTTTATTAAATAAATTATCTAAAATGTCAGATAAGGTTATTGTAGGTGGTGGTATTGCTAATACAATTTTAGCTACTAAATATAATATTGGTAGTTCATTATATGAAAAAAATGCTATGCTATTAGCTAAAGATGTTATGACAAAATGTAAAAATATTATTTTACCTGTTGATTTTCGTGTAGGTATAAATTTTTCAAATACATCTCCTGTTTATATAAGAAATACTAATAATATTTTATATAATGAAAAAATTATGGATATTGGTGATCAATCTATCCAAATAATTATTAATATATTAAATAAAGCATCTACAATATTATGGAATGGTCCCGTTGGCGTTTTTGAATTTCAAAAATTTTGTGAAGGAACTAAAAATATTGCTAAAACTATTGCAAAAAATCATGCATTTTCTATTGTAGGTGGAGGTGATACCTTAGCAGCAATAGAATTATTTAATGTATTTAATAATATTTCATATATTTCTACTGGTGGTGGGTCTTTTTTAAAATTTATAGAAAATAATACATTAGTTGTTATAGAAAAATTAAAACAATATATATAAAAACTAAATCATAATTTTATTGTATTAGGTAATATATTTTATATATTACTAGTATAAATTAAATTTATTAATAAGGTAATTTTATACATTATGTCTAAAATTTTAAATTATGTAAAACCTGGTGTTATTGTAAGTCATGATGTACAAACTATATTTAATATAGCAAAAGAAAAAAAATTTGCTTTACCAGCTATTAATTGTATAGGTACAGATTCTATTAATACAGTATTAGAAACAGCATCAAAAATGCAATCTCCTGTTATTATACAATTTTCTTACGGTGGTGCGTCTTTTATTGCAGGGAAAGGATTAACAAACGAAAATGCTCATTTAGCTCCTATTATAGGTGCTATATCAGGTGCAAATCATGTTCATCAACTTGCTAAATATTATAAAATTCCTGTAATTTTACATACTGATCATTGTACTAAAAAAACACTATTCTGGTTAGATGGGTTATTAAATGCAAATAAAAAACATTATAATTTATATGGTTATACCTTATTTTCTTCTCATATGATAGATCTATCAAAAGAATCTATTGAAGATAATATTAATATATGTAGTCAATATTTACATAAAATGTCATCTATGAATATGACATTAGAAATAGAATTAGGATGTACTGGTGGTGAAGAAGATGGCATTGATAATAGTAATTTATCAAAAAATTTATTATATACAGATCCATATGATGTTAATTATGCATATGAAAAATTAAGTTCTATTAGTCCACAATTTACTATTGCAGCATCTTTTGGTAATGTTCATGGAGTATATCAATTAGGTAATGTACAACTATTACCTAAAATTCTTAAACAATCTCAAGAATATATTAGTAAAAAACATAAATTAATACCTAATCCTATTAATTTTGTATTTCATGGAGGTTCAGGTTCATCTATAGAAGAAATTAAACAATCAATTAATTATGGTGTTATTAAAATGAATATTGATACAGATACTCAATGGGCTACTTGGAATGGTGTATTAAAATTTTATAAAAAATATAGAGAATATTTGCAAAATCAATTAGGTAATCCTAAAGGTTATAATCAACCTAATAAAAAATATTATGACCCAAGAATTTGGATTAGAGAATCACAAATTTCTATGAAAAAACGTCTAGAACAAACCTTTAGAGATTTAAATGCAGTTAACATATTATAAATACATAACATAATAATCATATAAATATATTAATTACTTAATAAGTAAAAATTTTTTTAAAATGGTTAAATAATTTATGAATACATTTATGAATATTTTAGAAATTATTAAAATTTGGATATTACAAAATAAGTTAGTAATTTTATATCAATGTTGGCATTTAATATTAGCTGGTATTATTGTATTTATAGGTTTTAGAATTTCTAGAATTTTTATTAAAACAATACAAAATATTTTTAAAAATAGAAATGTAGATCCTATTACTATAGGTTTTTTTTCCAATATATTAAAATATGGTTCATTTATTTTTATTATTGTTAGTGCTTTAAGCAGTATGGGATTTAAAACTTCATCTATTGTAGCTGCATTTGGTACAATAGGATTGGTTATTGGATTAGCTTGGCAAAATGCTTTATCAAATCTTGCATCAGGATTATTAATTATTACTTTAAGATTATTTCAAATTGGAGATTATATAAATTTAAATAATATTACTGGAAAAATTATTACTGTAGAAATTTTTTGTACTTTTTTAAAAACTATAGACGGTAATATTGTATCTATACCTAATAGTAAAATTTTATCAGAAAATATTATTAATCTATCTAAATCTCATGAATATCGTAATAAAATTACTTTAGGTTTATCTAGAATGATTATTGAAAATGATATATATACTGTACAAAAAATATTATTAGATACAGTATCTATGAGTAATACAATTATCAAAAATTCTACAGTACATACTGTACTTAATGAAATTACTCATAATTCTATAAATTTTACTATATTTTTTTGGATGAATGATTTTATATATAAAAAAGAAATATGTTCAAATTTAATTCATCGTATTAAAGAAAATATAGAAAAATATAAACCTTCTTGTATTTTATGGATTAATAATGATTGACTATTTTTAATAATTATAAAATATATCTTTTTACGGTGCGAACGGGGCTTGAACCCGCGACCCCCGGCGTGACAGGCCGGTATTCTAACCAACTGAACTATCGCACCATAATTATATTATGATATATATCATAATATAATTCGTCAATACTTTTTTATATATTAATTTAATTCCACAAACAAAAACCACATTTATTTTTAATCATATTAATTTGTTTTATATGTAATTTGTTTTCTTCAGTAGAAGGTTTAATAATTAATAATTTTTGATGTTTTATCATTTTATTTTTTATATATTTTTGTTGATTTAAATTAATATGTTGAAAATCATCTAGCTTAAATGTATTTTGACTACTAGTCATAGCTAAAAAAACATTAGCTAATAATTTAGCATCTAATAATGCCCCATGTGTAGTACGTTGTTGTTTATCAACATTAAATCTAGAACATAATGAATTTAATGAATTACGTTTTCCTGGAAATAATTCTCTAGCAATTTTTAAAGTATCAATTATAGAACATATATCTTGTATTTTAGGCAAATCATTGTTTATTAGAGAAATTTCATAATTTAAAAAATCTATATCAAATTGTGCATTATGTATAATTAATTGTGATCCTTTTATATAGTTTATAAAATTTGTAATAATATTACAAAATACAGGTTTATCTAATAAAAACTCATTAGATATACCATGAATGTTATAAGCATCAAAACTAATAGATTGCATTGGATTAAGATATGTATGAAAAAATTTCCCGGTTATTTGACGATTAATAATTTCTACTATACCTATTTCTATAATTTTATGTCCTATATAATAAGGAGGATGAATATTCATACCTGTTGTTTCCGTATCTAAAACTATTTGACGTATAATATTATTCATATTTATTATTTCCTAAATAATATGTTAAGGTTAAGGTATATAAAATATTATGTATAAAGATATAAATATTTTTACTGATGGATCATGTATTTCAAATCCAGGTCCTGGTGGATATGCTGCTATTTTACAATATTATCAATATGAAAAAATTTTTTCTCAAGGTTTTTTTTATACAACTAATAACAGAATGGAATTAATGGCAGCAATTATTGCTTTAGAATCTGTTAAAGAAAGTTGTAATATTTCTATATCAACTGATAGTAAATATCTAAAAAATGGTATTACTAAATGGATTATAAATTGGCAACATTCAAAATGGTTATGCAGTAATAAAAAACCAGTAAAAAATATTGATTTGTGGAAAAGATTAAATAAAATATTGGTATATCATAATATTAACTGGTTTTGGATTAAAGGACATAATGGTCATTTATACAATGAGAAATGTGATAAATTAGCACGTTATGCAGCTGAACATCCTAAATATTATGATATTGGTTATAACAATTAATGTTAAATTTATATATTTTTATATAAAAATAATAATTATTAAAATAAGTTATTTAAAATTAAAAAAAATTTATGTTATAAATAATATAATTAATTATTTAAAATGAATAAATATGTTAATAAAAAATTCTTTTTTATAAATAAGGATAATTTGTTATGTTAGATAACAATCGTTTGCGTATTGCTATGCAAAAATCAGGACGTTTAAATAAAGATTCATATGAATTATTAAAAAAATGTGGTATTAAAATTAATTTACAACAGCAATTAATTGCCTTTGCTTTAAATATGCCTATTGATATATTTATGGTGCGTGATGATGATATTCCAGAATTAATTATGGAAGGAGTAGTAGATTTAGGTATTATAGGAGAAAATGTTTTACAAGAAGCAGTATTAACCCGTTTATCTAGAAATCATTATGCTAAATATATAACCTTATTAAGATTAGATTTTGGTATATGTAGATTATCTATAGCTATACCTATATATCAAGAATATCATGGTCCTCAAACTTTACAAAATTATCGTATTGCAACATCTTATCCTAATTTATTAAAACAATATTTAGATAAACATAATATACAATTTAAATCTTGTATATTAAATGGTTCTGTTGAATTAGCACCTAGAGTTGGATTAGCAGATGCTATTTGTGATTTAGTTTCAACTGGTGCTACATTAAAAGAAAATGGAATGAAAGAAGTAGAAACAATATATAGTTCTAGAGCATGTTTAATACAACGTGATGGGATATCAACAATTAAAAAGAAATTAATCAATAAATTATTAACAAGAATACAAGGTGTAATTAAAGCTAGAGAATCTAAATATATTATGTTACATATACCACGTAAAAAATTAAGTAGTGTAATAGATTTATTGCCAGGCGCGGAATATCCTACTATTTTACCTTTATATGGAGATAATACAAAATTAGTAATGCATATGGTTAGTAGTGAAACATTATTTTGGGATACTATAGAAAAATTAAAAATATTAGGTGCAAGTTCTATTTTAGTTTTACCTATTGAAAAATTAATGGAGTAAATTATATGTTATTACAACGTATTATTTATTGGGATCAATGTCATAAAATAGATAAAAAAAAAATTTTATCTAGACCAATATATTTATTAAATAACCAATTACAAAAAAATGTTCAAGATATTTTATATAAAATTAAAAACAATGGTGATTGTGCTTTAAAAGATTATACTTTATTATTTGATAAAATACAAATTGATAAAATACAAATTGATAAAATACAAATTGATAATGCCCATAAATTTATAAATAAAAATGTTAAAAATGCCATTAAAATAGCTTTTTTAAATATTAAAAAATTTCATCAATCTCAAATTTTAAAAGATATAAAAATAGAAATTATTCCTGGATTATATTGTCAACAACATTATAAACCTATTAATTCTGTTGGTTTATATGTACCAGGAGGTGTTGCTTCATTATTTTCTACTGTATTAATGTTAGGTATACCTGCAAGATTAGCATTATGTAAAAATATTATTCTTTGTTCACCTCCACCTATATCAAATGAAATTTTGTTTGCAGCTTCTTTATGTGGTATAACTAATATTTTTCAAATAGGTGGAGCTCAAGCTATTGCGGCTATGGCTTATGGGACACAAACAATTAAAAAAGTTAATAAAATTTTTGGTCCAGGTAATATATTTGTTACGGAAGCAAAAAGGCAAATTAATTTGTTAGATAATTTAAATACTACTATAGATATGCCTGCAGGACCATCAGAATTAATGATTATTGCAGATAAATATGCAGATTATGAATTTATTATAGCAGATTTATTATCACAAGCCGAACATGGTGCTGATTCTCAAGTAATATTACTTACTACATCTATACATATAGCTAATTTAGTTATAAAAAATATACATATTCAATTAAATTGTTTAACAAAAAAAAATATTATAAAAAAATCTTTATTAAATAGTCATATAATAGTTGTAAAAAATAATCAACAATTTATAGAAATTATTAATCAATATGCTCCAGAACACTTAATTATACAATGTAAAAATTACCATGATATTCTACCTTATATTAATAATGCTGGATCAATATTTTTAGGGCGTTGGGCACCAGAATCTATTGGTGATTATGCTGCTGGTACAAATCATGTATTACCTACATATGGTTATGCACATACATATTCTTGTTTAGGTATTATGGATTTTCAAAAACGTATGTATGTACAAAAGTTAACAAAACAAGCTTTTATGAATATTGCTGATACAGTAGAAATTATGTCACAAAAGGAAAATTTATTAGGACATACAAATGCAGTTTCTATTAGAAAAAAATATATTATAAATAATAATTTGTTAAATTCAAAAAATAATATACAAAAAATATGTATATCAAATATAGCAAGACAAGATATTATTCATTTGCAACCATATCAATCTGCAAGAATTATAGATAATAATACATATAATAAAATATTATTAAATGCTAATGAATTACCTAATAATACTATATTTAATTTAAAAATTAATACATTTAATAGATATCCTGAACCGCAACCAATAGAACTATTAAATAATTATAGCAAATATATAAATATTAATATTAATAATATTTTAATTACTCGAGGTGCTGATGAAGGTATAGAATTATTAATGAAAGTATTTTGTACATCTCATGATGATTATATTATGTTTTTTCCACCTACTTATGGTATGTATAAAATTAGTGCACAAATTTTAGGTATTAAATACCGTATAATTAATAATTTACAAAATCAACAATTAAATCTACAAAAAATAAAAGAAAATTTATTCAACATAAAAATATGTTATATATGTAATCCAAATAATCCTATAGGTAATTTACTTCAAAAAGAAGACTTAATACAATTATTAAATATTACAAAAAATAATACAATTATAGTTATTGATGAAGCATATATAGATTTTTGTATAAAAAACACATTAGTTTCTTTAATTAAAAAATATAATAATTTAGTTATTTTAAGAACATTATCCAAATCATTTGCTCTTGCAGGTATTAGATGTGGTTTTGTTATTGCAAATATTTATATTATTAATTTATTACGCAAAGTTATTGCACCATATCCAGTTCCACAGCCAGTATCTGATATAGCAATACAAGCTTTACAAAAAAAAAATATCAATATTATGTTTAATAATATTGATATATTAATGAATAATAAATATTGGTTAATAGAACATTTAAAAAAAATCAGTTTTGTCAAATATATTTATCCTAGTGTAACTAATTACATTTTAGTAGAATTTATTAATGCTGAATATATTTTTAAATATTTATACAGTAAAAATATTATTGTAAGAAGTCAAAATCATGAACCACAATTAAAAAATTGTATAAGAATTACTATTGGTTCATTTGATGAATGTAAAAAGCTTATATTTATTTTAAATCAATTATCTTTATGATAAAAAATATTTTGATAGGATAATTTAATATGTTAAAGAAAATTTTGTTTATTGATCGTGATGGTACATTGATTAATGAACCTAAAAATAATTTTCAAATTGATAGTATTAATAAAATTTCTTTTGAAAAAAATGTTATTTTAGTATTATCACAATTAAAAAAATTATCATATATTTTAGTAATGGTAACTAATCAAGATGGATTAGGTACAAAAAAATTCCCGCAGAATGATTTTGATATAACACAAAATTTTATGTTAAATGTATTTAAATCACAAAATATTATTTTTGATAATATTTTTATATGCCCACACTATATTAGTGATAATTGTATATGTCGTAAGCCTAATATAATAATGTTACATGAATATCTTAATAATAAATTAGATAAAAAAAATAGTTATGTAATTGGTGATAGAATTACTGATATGGAATTAGCACAAAATATAGGAATACATGGTATACAATATCATCGTAATAAGTTTAATTGGTTAGATATTTTACATAAATTAACAACAATAAAAAGATATAGTAAAATAAAAAAACAAACAAGAGAAACATCAATAAAAATACAAGTATTTTTAGATAATTATGGTATGAGTCAAATTAATACTGGAATTAATTTTTTTAATCATATGCTTGAACAAATTGCAACTCATGCTGGATGTATTTTTTATATTAATGTGATAGGTGATTTAAATATTGATGATCATCATACTATTGAAGATACTGCTTTATCTTTAGGAGAAGCATTATTTAATGCATTAGGTAATAAATTAGGAATTAATAGATTTGGTTTTATATTACCTATGGATGATACATTAGCTGAATGTGCTATAGATTTATCTGGAAGACCATATCTGCATTATTATGTAAATTTTAAATTTCAAAAGGTAGGTGATTTAAGTACTGAAATGATTAAACATTTTTTTTATTCATTATCATATTCAATGAATGCTAATATATACTTAAAAGCATATGGTGAAAATGATCATCATAAAGCAGAAAGCTTATTTAAAATTTTTGGACAAACTTTAAAACAAGCAATTAAAATTATTCATTCTAATATACCTAGTTCTAAAGGAATTTTATATTGAAAATTGTTATTATAAATACATCTTGTGGTAATTTATATTCATTACAATCCGCAATAAAAAAAATAGGTTTTAAATCAACGATATCTAATGATCCTCAAATAATTACTGGTGCTGATAAAATATTTCTGCCTGGAGTAGGTTCAGTAGTATCAGTTATGAATAAATTAAAACAAGATAATTTAATAAATATTATTAAATATTGTAGTATAGATATATTAGGCATATGTTTAGGTATGCAAATATTAGGTAAATATAGTCAAGAATGTAATGGTGTTCAAACATTAGGTAGACTAAATTATACAGTAGAACATATAGATACTTATTTGCCTGTACCACATATGGGTTGGAATACAGTTAAATATAAAACACAATCTGCATTATTTTTAAATATTCCTAATAATACTTATTTTTATTTCGCACATAGTTATTTTGTTCATACAAATAGCTATACTATTGCTACAAGCAATTATAATAATTTATTTAGTTCTATTATTAATCATAAAAACTTTTTTGGTGTACAATTTCATCCAGAAAAATCGGGATTATATGGTATCCAATTAATTAAAAATTTTTTAACTTTATAAAAAGATAACAAAAAATGATTATTCCAGCAATTGATTTTATAAGAGGCCAAGTAGTACGCTTATATCAAGGACAATATAATTTAAAGAAAATATATATAAATGATCCTATTTTTTACATAAAAAAATATATTTCACATGGTGCACAAAAATTACATATTATTGATTTAGATGGTGCTAAGAATTCAAACCATAAACAATTTAAGTTATTTAAGAAAATATTATTCAATATTAGTATTCCAATACAAATTGGTGGTGGTATACGTACAATAAAAGATATTAACATTATACATAATATTATTCCTAAATCCAAAATTATAATTGGTTCCTCTATTATCAATGATATAGAGTCTGTACAAAATTGGATAAATTTATATAACAAAAAAATAATTTTAGCTATTGATATTAAAGTAGATAAAAATAATAATAAATTTGTATATATTAATGGATGGCAAAAAAATAGTAGATTAGTTTTTGAAGATATTATAGAAAAAGCAATTAAGATAGGCATTAAGTACATTTTATGTACAGATATTACAAAAGATGGTACATTTCAAGGTCCTAATTTTAAATTATATAAAGAAATAATAAATAAATATCCTGAAATATATTTTCAGTCTTCTGGAGGGGTAACATCATTAAATGATATCAAAAAATTAAAAGATTTAGGAATTAAAGATATAATTATTGGTAAAGCTTTTTTAGAAAATAAATTTACTATTCAAGAGGCTAATAAATGTTGGCAAAACGCATAATTCCATGTTTAGATGTATTAAATGGTAAAGTAGTTAAAGGTAAACAATTTAAAAATCATAAATATGTAGGCAATATTGTAGAATTAGCTAAAAAATATGATAAAGATGGAGCAGATGAATTAGTTTTTTATGATATTACTGCTTCTATTGATAATAGAATAGTAGATAGAACATGGATTTCTAAAATTGCAGATGTAATAAATATTCCTTTTTGTGTTGCAGGAGGTATCAAATCTATTAATGATGCTTTAACAATTTTGCAATTTGGTGCAGAAAAAATATCTATTAATTCTCCAGCTTTAAATAATCCTTTGTTAATTAAAGATTTATCTCAATATTTTGGCAAACAATGTATTGTGGTTGGAATTGATTCTTGGTACGATAAAAATAATAATAAATATTATGTATATAAATACACAGGCAACATTAATTACATACAAAAAACAACATGGGAAACAATTAATTGGGTAAAAACAGTACAAGAATTAGGTGCAGGTGAAATAGTATTAAATATGATGAATCATGATGGTATGAATGACGGTTATGATTTAAAACAATTAAAAGATATTAAAAATATATGTAATATACCATTAATTGCTTCAGGTGGTGCGGGTATTTATGAACATTTTTACCAAGTATTTCATCAGGATGTTAATATTGATGGAGCTTTAGCTGCATCAATATTTCATAATAAAATAATTAATATTCATAAATTAAAAAAATTTTTATTTAAGAAAAACATAGAGATTAGATTATGTTAATTGATAATAATATAAATAAATTAAATTGGGATCAACCCAATGGATTAATCCCAACTATTATACAGCATAAAATTTCTGGACAAATTTTAATGCATGCTTTTATGAATAAAATTGCATTAAATATGACTTTAAAAAATAAAAAAGTAACATTTTTTTCTAGAAAACGTAATACTTTATGGACTAAAGGAGAAACTTCTGGTAATTTTTTACAGGTTGATTCAATCTTAACTGATTGTGATCAAGATACTTTATTAATTTTAGTTAATCCTATTCATAAAACATGTCATTTAAATACATACAGTTGTTTTAAAAGTACAATGATACCAAATTTCACATTTTTATATATTTTAGAACAATTTTTAAATAACAGAAAAAATGTTAAATCTATAACTAAATCATACACTTATAATTTATATAAAAGTGGAACAAAAAGAATATCTCAAAAAGTTGGTGAAGAAGCTATTGAAACTATTATAGCAGCAAATCATAATAACAAACAGGAAATCATAGAAGAAACATCTGATTTATTATATCATTTAATTATACTTTTACAATCTCAAAACATTAAAATAAATGATATTATTCAAATGTTACAAAAAAGAAATTCATTTTAAATATGGGAAATACATTAATTAATGTATATATTTTATAAATTAAATAAATAATACATAGAACAACAAAATAATTTAAGATAAAAATAATATTTATATTTTTTATAAAATATATCTACTTATATCTTCATCAGCAACTAATGTATCTAAATGTTTACTAACATAATTTTTGTCAATGGTAATAATTTTATTATTATATTCACTAGCATTATATGAAATATCAGACATTAAATGTTCAAGAACAGTATGTAATCTTCTTGCACCTATATTTTCTGTAGTTTCATTTACTTGCCATGCAGATTCTGCAATACGTCTAATGCCATCTGCAGTAAAATTAATATGTACTTGTTCTGTTGCAAGTAAAGATTGATATTGCATTGTAATAGATGCATTAGGTTCTATTAATATTCTTTCAAAATCATTTGTAGTTAATGCTTTTAATTCTACTCTAATAGGTAATCTACCTTGTAATTCAGGAATAAGATCTGATGGTTTAGCAATTTGAAAAGATCCAGATGCAATAAATAATATATGATCAGTTTTAACCATTCCATGTTTAGTAGATACTGTGCAACCTTCTACTAATGGTAATAAATCACGTTGTACTCCTTCTCTAGAAATATCAGATGACATATTAGTATTTCTTCTACAAATTTTATCTATTTCATCTAGAAAAACAATGCCATGTTGTTCAACAGCTTCTATTGCTTGTTGTTTAATTTCTTCATTATTTACTAATTTATTTGCTTCTTCTTCTATAAGTAATTTAAAAGCATGTTTAATTTTTAATTTTCTTTTTTTTTGTTTATTACCACCTAAATTTTGAAATAATGATTGTAATTGATTAGTCATTTCTTCCATACCTGGTGGTGCCATAATTTCTACACCCATAGGTGTACTAGATATATTAATTTCAATTACTTCATTATCTAATTGACCTGATCTTAACTTAACAAGTAATTTTTGTCTAATTAATGTTTTATTTTGTTCTTTATCCCAAGTGGTATTTAATAATAAAACATTAATAATTCTTTCTTCAGCTATTTCTTTTGCTCTATAACAATTCTTTTTAAAAGCTTGAGTTTTAATCATTTTAATTGCAGAATCAGTTAAATCACGAATAATAGAATCTACTTCTTTACCAACATAACCAATTTCAGTAAATTTTGTAGCTTCTACTTTAATAAATGGAGCATTAGCTAATTTTGCCAAACGACGTGCTATTTCAGTTTTACCAACTCCTGTTGGACCAATCATTAATATATTTTTTGGTGTAACTTCTTGCCTTAAATTTTCATCTAATTGCATACGACGCCAACGATTTCTTAAAGCTATAGCTACAGCTTTTTTAGCACTATTTTGTCCTATAATAAATTTATCTAATTCATTTACAATTTCACGTGGGGTCATTTCAGACATAATGAGCATTTTCCTCATGCTTTATTTAGATAATAGTTTTTCAATAGTAAAATTATGATTTGTATAAATACAAATATCTCCTGCTATAACAAGTGATTTTTTTACTATTTCATATGCACTTAAATTAGTATTGTCAAATAACGCACGAGCTGATGCTTGTGCATATGGTCCACCAGATCCTATAGTAACTATATCATTTTCAGGTTGTATTACATCTCCAATACCTGTAATAATTAAAGATGTTATTTTATCAGCAATAACTAATAATGCTTCTAATTTTCTTAAAATTCTATCTGTTCTCCAATCTTTTGCTAATTCAACAGCAGATTTAGTCAAATTACCTTGATACATTTCTAATTTTTGTTCAAATAATTCAAATAAAGTAAATGCATCTGCTGTGCCTCCTGCAAAACCTGCTATTACTTTATTATTATATAATTTACGAATTTTTTTGACATTACCTTTCATTACAATATTGCCAAGTGTAGCTTGACCATCACCACCAATAACAACTTCTCCATTTCTTCTTACACAAACTATAGTCGTCATGGAAACCTCAAAGATTATTTCAACTTTGAAATAATAAACACTATATATAACATATTATATTAGTAAAATATAGTTTTATATAAATTAGTAACATCTTTATTATAGATAGAAAGACGTATATATAAAAATATATAATCTGATAGAATATATCATATGGTTTTACTAATAATTAATTTAAAATATTAATAAATATTTTATTAAAAATAATTATAACATAATTTTTGCTTAAAACAATAATTTTATATATAATCTTATTTTTTAACATAAACATTTATATATGTATAAAAATATTCTAACTATTAATAGTTGTCATGAGAATTGTACTATTTCATTAAAAATCAATAATATACTTACTTATATTAATAAGTATTGTCCTAATAATCACACACAATTTATATTAATATTAATTAATAAACTTTTACACAAAAATAATATATCTTTAAAAGATATACATTTATTAGGTTATGCATTAGGTCCTGGTAATTTTACCAGTATTAGAGTTGGTATGTCAATTATTGAAGGAATATCATTTGCATTAAATATTCCTAAAATTGGCATATCTAATTTAATGATTATAGCAGAACAAGCTTGGCAAATTACTAAAATTACTAATATTATTAGTATTATAAAATATAATAATCATCATTTATACTTTGCTTTGTATAAAAGAAATAAAAAAGGGTTATGGATTGGACAGAATAGTGAATGTATATTACATTATAATAATATTATTCGTAAAATTTTATCATTAAAAGGAATATGGTTAATGATTTCTAATATAGATTATAATATTTTTAAAATAAATATTAAAAAACAATATATAAATCATTATTTAAAATTACATTACTTAAATAGAATATCATATTCTAAATATGATTTAATATATATTATTAATAATATTATACTTAATCATAGTATAATAAACAAACAATATAAAGCTAATTATCTTAATAATATGTTTTAAATATTAAATTAATAAAGTTATTATTTATTATTTATTATTTTGTAATAAAATAATATATATTATAAAATATGATGAATTTATCATAAAGAATATGAACTATTATTGGTATAATTTTAATATATTAATCTTAAATATTTCATAATGTAATTAAATTTAATTTTGTTAAAAAATAATTTGTTATTTTTTTATAATAAATTAATTTTAATCATATTTTATTTCCAAAAAAAACGTTTAAAGAAATTCATTCTTTTCTGATTTATAAATCTTAATGGTATATTATCACCTAATAATCGTTTAACAGTATCATTATATGCTTGAGCAGCTTCAGAATTTTTATAAAGTATAATACTTTGACCTTTATTGGATGCTTTTAATACTAATGGATCTTCTGGTATAACACCAATAATTTTAATTCTTAAAATATCAATAATATCTTCTAAACTTAACATATCTCCACAATATACTCTTTCAGGATTATATCTTGTTAATAATAAATGTTCAACAATAGGTTCTTCACCATTTTTAGCTCTATTAGATTGAGAAGATAATATACCTAATATTCTATCTGAATCTCTAATAGAAGAAATTTCAGGATTTGTTATAATAATAGCTTCATCAGCAAAATATAATGCTACTAAAGCACCTGTTTCTATACCAGCTGGAGAATCACATATAATGAAATCAAAATTCATAATATTAAAACTTTTAAAAATTGTTTCAACACCTTTATATGTTAAAGCATTTTTGTTTCTTGTTTGTGATGCAGGTAAAATATATAAATTTTCAATATGTTTATCTGTAATTAATGCTTGATGTAAAGTAGTTTCTCCTTGTAAAACATTAATAAAATCATAAACTACTCTTTTTTCACATCCTATAATTAAATCTAAATTACGCAAACCAATATCAAAATCTATGACAACGGTTTTTTTACCTTGTTGTGCTAATCCTATAGCTATAGCAGCACTAGAAGTTGTTTTTCCTACACCACCTTTCCCTGATGTTACTACAATTATACGCATCATATATTATTTACCTTAAAAATATAATTTAAGTTATTTAACTTAGTTGTTTTATAGTTATTAAATTACGTTTTAAAAATATTCTGGATGCTTGACCAATAAATTGTTTGTCTATTTCATCTTTTACTAAATATTCTCCCGCTATAGATATTAATTCTGCATAAAGTTTACTACAAAAAATTTGACAATTTTTGTCACCATTTGCCCCTGATAAAGCTTTACCTCTCATATATCCATAAATATGAATATTACCATCTGCAATTAATTCAGCGCCATTACTAACATTATTAACAACAATTAAATCACTATATTTAGCATAAATTTGTTGCCCAGAACGTATATGATAATTAATAATTATACTTTTAGCATAACAAATATTATTATCTATATTATTGTATGATCTTTTTTGTTTAATAATTTTTATTAAAGATTGTAGTTTTTCATTATTTTCCATAATATTTATTATCTTTTTTTATAAAAAATATTGAATAATTGTTTATATTAAATAATATATTACACTAATTCAGTATAGTAATTAATGTAATAATTAATAATTTTTATATTATTAAAATTCAAATGATTATTAATATATAATATACATATTATCTATCAAATAATTTTATAAATATATTGTTAATTTGTATCTAATATTTTTAAAAAAATATTTATTATTTTTGTAATATTTTACAATATGGAATTATTTTGTATTTTTTTATGGTTTTTGTAATTTTTGATTAATTTTGGTATAAATATATCATAGAAAATATAAAATTATGTTGTTTAAATTATACTTTTTATTTATTAATATATTAATTTATATATTTAATATAATTCATTAATTTTATACGTAATTTTTATTATATAATATACATTATGCAAGATATTTAAAAATATAATATAAAATATTTAAAATATATATAATATAAAAGATATCAAAATATGAATATTTTATCTAAATTTGATTTATTGTCTCATAGATTCAGAGGTTTATGCCCTGTTGTAGTTGACATAGAAACTTCAGGATTTAATTCTAAAAAAAATGCTATTTTAGAAATTAGTTTAATCACATTAAAAATGATACATGGATGGTTATCCATTAATAAAACATTACATTTTCATATTTCACCTTTTAAAGGTGCACATATTTCACATGATGCTATAACTTTTAATAAAATTAATATTTATTCTGCTTTACGAGGAGCTATTACTGAACATGAAGCTTTTACTATAATTTTTAGTAAAATATGGAAATATGTTAAAAAAAATAATTGTAAAAAAGCTATTTTAGTAGCACATAATGCTAGTTTTGATCATAGTTTTATAATAGAAACAATCAAACGTATCAAAATGGAAGATACTAATCCATTTCATAATTTTGCGATGTTTGATACTGCTACTTTAAGTGGATTAATGTTAGGACAAACAGTTTTAGCAAAATCATGTAAAATTTTAGGCATTCCATTTGACAATAATCAAGCTCATTCAGCTTTATATGATACTAATCGTACTGCTATATTATTTTGTAAATTAGTAAATATATGGAAAAAAATAGGATATTGGCCATTAAATAATATAAAATTAGTAAAAAATCTATAATATTTTATAAATTTTTATATTTTAGAATATCATGTAATTTATTATCTTTATGTAGACTAGAAATAATATCATATCCACCTATTAATTCTTCATATACCCATAATTGGGGAAATGTTGGCCAATTAGCATATTTTGGTAAATAAATACGAATATCAATATTTTCTAAAACATCAATATATTTACATTTTATATTATATAACATAATTATTTGTACAGTTTTATTTGAAAAACCACATTGTGGATTATTTGGTGTTCCTTTCATATATAAAATAAAAGGATTTGTTTTTATTTGTATTTTTATTTGTTTAAATATATTCATTTGTAAGCTATATATATAAGTTAAATAATATATTTTTAATTAAATTAATTTTTATTATACAATAATTATATATAAAATAATATATTTTAAAGGATTATATGTATAAAAAAATATTATTAGAAATTAAAGCATTATTTATTCTAGCTATACCTGTATTATTTACACAAATAACACAAATATCTATTAATGTAATTAATAATCTTATTTTAGGACATTTTAGTAATATAGATATTATTGCTTTTACTATTAGTATATCTATATGGTTTCCTATAATATTATTAGGACATGGTATTCTATTATCTTTGATACCTATCATTTCACAATTATATGGAGTAGGGAATTTTATTTATATAAAATATAAAATTCATCAAGTATACTTATTATCTATATTATTATCATTTATAATAATGTTAATTATATATATAATTAGTATATATATAAAATATATACCGAATACTCATCATTTATTATTTTATAAAGTATCTATTTTATTAAAAATAATTTTATGGTCAACACCAGCTTATTTATTTTTACAAATTTTACGTTGTATTTTTGAAGGATTAACATTTACAATTCCTATGATGATTATAAGTTTTCTAGGCATGTTGTGTTATATTCCTTTAAATTTTATGTTTATATATGGATTTTACTTTATACCAAGAGTAGGCGGATTAGGATGTGGTTTATCTATAGTAATAATATATTGGATAATGTGTATTATGGCATTAATATGGTTTATTATATCAAAATCTTTTAAAAATATTTTTACTATTAAATTCATAACTAAACCTAATTTTACTATTTTTAAAAAAATACTGATATTAGGTTTACCTATTGGACTTTCTATATTTTTTGAAGTAACATTATTTACAATAGTATCTTTATTTATTTATTCTATGGGTATAGAACAAATTATTAGCCATCAAATAGCATTAAATATTAGTTCATTTATATTTATTATTGCTTTTTCTTTAAGTACAGCAGTTACTATTAGAATCGGATATTTTTTAGGTTATAATAAAAAAATTCAAGCAAAACAAATTAGTTGGATTACTCAAATAGTAGGAATGGTAATTACTATACTAATTTCTAGTGTTATTATTTATTTTAGAAAAAATATTATATCTTTATATAATCAAGATATTAATATTATTAATTTATCATCAAAATTAGTTTTGTTATCGGTATTATATCAAATACCAGATACTATACATATTATAGGAATAGGCATTTTAAAAGGTTATAAAGATACTATATCTATATTTTTAATAACTTTTCTTTCCTATTGGATTATAGGATTACCTATAGGATATATTTTATCTTTAACACATTTATTAACAAATAATCCTATGGGTCCTGCAGGTTTTTGGGTTGGATTTGTTGTTGCATTAACTATATCATCAGTACTTACTATATATCGTATTATTATAGTACAACAAAAACATTGATTTTTCGTATTTTTTATGATAGAAATATACCATTAATTTAGCGTTCTTAGCTCAGATGGTTAGAGTATCATCTTGACAAGGTGAAGGTCAGAGGTTCAAATCCTCTAGAACGCATAATAAATTTTTAAAATATTTATTTTATATTTTTTATAATTAAAAAATTTACTTCCAATAAATTAAACAAAAATTTTTTTTTCCTTTCTTTAGTAAAATAAAATGATTAAATTTAACATGTATATTTTTATTTAACATAAAATTTATATCATTAATAATTTTATTATTTATATAAATAGAATTAGATTGAATAAGATTAATTGCTTTATTATAAGAAGAAACAAAATTACTTAATATTAAAATCTTTTTTATATCATACGTATGATTTTCTAAAATAATGTGTTGTATATTATTTTTTATTAAAAAATTGAAATCATCTTTAGATAAAGATTCAAATTTTTTATTAAATAATAAATTTGTTATTTTTTTTGTTAATATTAATTCTGATTCACCATGAATCATTTTTGTCATATATTCAGCTAATAAATATTGTGCACTATTTGTTTTTAATGAATTTTTATTATCATATTTCATATTACGAATTAATTTTTTGTCAATATCTGTAAACATTGTTAAAAAATTATAAACAATATCGTCACTAATATTTAACCAAAACTGAAAAAATGTATATGGTGTTGTTTTTTTTTTATCTAACCATATTGTTTTTTTTTCTGTTTTACCAAATTTAGTACCATCACTTTTAAGAATTAAATTTGTAGTTAAACCATATACTTTATCTTTATAAATTTTTTTAATAAGATCAATACCAGATATAATATTTCCCCATTGATCTGATCCGCCTATTTGTAATACAACATTAAATTGTTTTTTTAAATGTAAAAAATCATAAGCTTGTAATAAATTATATGAAAATTCTGTAAAAGAAATACCATTAATATTATAATTATTTGTACATCTATTTCTTATTGCATCTTTATGCATCATTTGATTTATATAAAAATATTTACCTATATTTTTTAAAAAAAATAAAATATTTATTTTATTGAACCAATCATAATTATTAATTATTACTGCAGAATTATAATTTTTATTAAATTCTAAAAAATTATATAGTTGTGAATAAATATTTTTATACCATTGATTAATTAAATCTAGTGAATTAAATTCTCTTTCTTTAGATTTAAAACTAGGATCACCTATTAAACTAGTAGCACCTCCTAATATAATATAGGGTTTATGACCAAGTTTTTGAAAATATTTTAAAGTAATAATAGGTATAAGATGTCCTATATGTAAACTATCTGCTGTTAAATCAAAACCACAATATAAATTTATATTATTATATAATAATAATTTGTATAAATTTGTTTTATCAGTAATTTGATATAGAATATCACGTTGTTCTAATATATCTATTATATTATTTTTTTTATTACACATTTTATTCTCTTATTTTATACATTTAATTTATATTAAAATATTTTGAAATTTTTTCTATTTTATTAACTATAATTTTAGTATATATATCAATTTCAATATTAACATTATGATTAACGTGTTTGGTGCGTAATGTAGTTTTATATAAAGTAATAGGAATTATATTTACACTAAATTGATTACTTAATACTTTATCTATAGTTAGTCCTATACCATCTATACAAATAGAACCTTTTTCTATAATAAATTTCATATATTTAATGTGATAAGGTTTCATCCATAATGTAATATAATTTGTATAATTAACAATTTTAGTGATTAAAGCTATATTTGTAATATGTCCTAAAATAATATGGCTACCAATATATTCATTAATTTTTAATGGTTTTTCTAAATTTAATAATTCACCAATTTTAATATTTTTAAAAGTTGTAATAGATAAGGTATGTTTAATTATATTAAATATTATTATATTATTTATTATATTTATTATAGTCAAACAACAGCCATTATTAGAAATTGAATCACCTATTTTAAGATCTAAAGTAAAATCTTTAGGTGTTTGTACAAAAATAGTAATTATGTTTTTTTTTGTAATTATATTTATAATTTTTCCTATACATTGAATGATGCCACTAAACATATATTTAAATCCTTAATTTAAAATAATCTTACAAAAATATTATTTATAAAAATATATATTAATATTGATCACGTAATATTATATTAAATTTATTTTTTAGATATTGTACATATTGTTGTATAATACCATTGATTTTATCATCATTTAATGTATATTGCATATGTTGTATAATTAAACTTAATGTTATATTTTTATATCCTGTAGGAATATTTTGTCCTTCATATACATCAAATAATTTTATATTTATAACTTCTTTTATATTCATGTTTTTTAATGATTGAATAATTTCATCATATAAAATATTTTTATTTATTATAAAAGATATTTCACGTCTATTAATAGGTAAATTAGAAATATTATCTATTTTAGTTTGATGTGTATTATTAATTTTATTACAAAATAATTCAAAAAAAATCGTATCATGTTTTATATTTAAAAATTGTATTATTTTAGGATGTACAACTCCCATATATCCAATATTAATATTATTTAAATAAATAGATGCACTTTGATGTGGATGTAAAAAAAATATAGTATTATTTTTTTTAAATTTTATATTATTATATTGATTTAAAATACATTCTATATCACCTTTTACATCATAAAAATCTATTTTTCTATTTTGTAAACTCCAATTATTATCTAAAATATTACCATTAACTATACCACTAAAAAAATATTGTTGAATAATATTTTCTAATAATATTGGTTTATTATTAATATTAAAACATATACCATATTCAAATAAACGTAAATTTTTTTGTTGTCTATTTTGATTATATAAAATATTATTAATTAATCCATAAAATAAAGAATCACGCATTACAGACATATCTTTAGATATTGGATTAATTATTTTAATAAAATTATTTTTTATGGAAAACATTGATAGCATTTTATAATTAATAAAACTATAATTAATAACTTCATAATATCCTCTATTAATTAATATGTTTTTCATATTATTAATATTAATAGAATGATATAAGTTTATAAAAATTGCCATTAATTGTTTTTTTTTAATTTGATGATGATTAATGGGTAATTTAATTAATTTGTTAGGTATTTTATTATATCCATATATACGTATAATATCTTCTATAATATCTTCTATATTATTAATATCAAAACGCCAACTAGGAATTTGAATATCACAATAGTCAATATTTTTTTTAAAAATTTTGATATGTATTTTTTTTAAAATATTATGAATTTCTTTAATAGGTATATTAAATCCTAATAATTTAAATATTTTACTATAAATTAATTTAATAATTTTATTTTTATAAATAATATTATTAATATTGATAGAATTAATATTATATATTTGTCCACCAAAAATTTTAGTAATTAGATTTATTGTTCTAATCATAACTTTTTGTTGAAAATATGGATCTAAGCCTTTTATATATAAATTAGTAAAATTAGTAAAATTATAATATTTTTGTGAAAGAATTTGTATATATTTTGTATTGAAACACATACATTCTATAAAAATATTAGTTGTTTTTAAATTTGTAAGAACATCATAATTTTGCATTAATCCTAATGCAGATAATATTTTTTGTTCATCACAAACAGTAATAATATTTTCATATATATTAATTTCTTGTTGTGCATGTGTGATAACTTTACATGGAATACGATTTTTTTGGATATAAATATTACCTGTAATTTTATTAAAATCATAAAAATGAATAGGATATCCTAATTCAAGTAATATATAATTACTAATATTTAATAAAGGATTATTATTAATAATAGATATTCCTGATATTAATAATTTTTCTATTAACCATCCAGGAAGTTTATTTTTTAAATTTAAATTTTTAATAAAACAATATTTATAATTATATAAATATTGTTTTAACTGTAATTTATTTAATTTTATATGTATATTATTAATTTTTGGGGTTTTATTAAAAATAAAATCATATGGGATTTGAAAATTAATATTATTGTTAGAAGACAAATCTCTTGCTAATCCCATGATATGAGAACAATCATGACGATTATAAGGTATATTAATACTTATTACTTTATCTGGAAATTTTAAAAAACTATTAGCATCATTTCCATTTATAGCCGTATTAGGTAAATATATTTTATAATTTTTATTATAATTTGTTACATAATCTAATGGTAATATTTCTTTATTACATAATATTCCTTCAGAATATAATAAAAAATTATATTTTGGTATTTGAACTAATTTTTTATATAGAGAAGATTGTTTGGTTGCTATAATAACTTTCATATTTTTTATATAATTAATATTATAACATGATAAAACTTTAAGTTTGCTATGCTTTATATCAATAATTATATCATAAATATTATTATTATAATCAGATATATTAATATTGAGTATTTCCCCAACTATTATATTATCTATATTTTTTTTATATAAATATTCTATATTTTCTAATTCAAAACCTGTCATGGTTAATGTATCAGTTAAAAATTGTAATTTTTTATTACATATAATCCATTTACGCAACCATAATTCACTAAACTTTATCATATTTATATGTTATATAATTAAATTGTTGTAAAAAACGTATATCATTTTCAAAAAGCACACGAATATCTTGTAAATTATAATATAACATGGTTAATCTTTCTATTCCAATGCCAAACGCATAACCAGTATATGTGTTAGCATCAATATTAACATTTTTTAATACATTTGGATGAACTAATCCTGCCCCTAGAATTTCTATCCATTTATTTTTATTATTCATTATGTCTACTTCGAGAGAAGGTTCAGTAAATGGAAAATATGAAGGTCTAAATCTTACTTTTATTTTTTTGTTAAAAAAATATTGTACAAAGTTCAATAAAATATTTTTTAAATCTGTAAAATTTACATTATTATTTATATATAATCCTTCCATTTGATGAAACATTGGGGTATGCGTATTATCATAATCATGACGATATACTTTACCAAACGTTAATATACGAATTGGCGGTGGTATCATATTCATAATTCTAATTTGTATATTAGAAGTTTGTGTCCTTAATAAAATATCATTATTAATCCAAAATGTATCTTTTTGTGTTCTAATAGAATGATATGATTCAATATTTAATGCATCAAAATTATAATAATTATTTTCTATTTCAGGACCACAAATATGTTGAAAACCTAATTTTATAAAAAAATACTTAATTTTATTAATAATATTATTAATAGGATGTATAGAACCTAATCTATTTATTCTTCCAGGTAATGTTATATCAATACTTTGTTTAGTCAGTTTTTGATTTATATCTATATTTTCTAGTTTTTTTTTATATTCTATAAATATTTTAGTAATTATTTTTTTGTATTTATGTAAAATAATACTTTTTTTAATTTTATCTTCTAGATTATGATTTTTTAATTTCTTAAATTGTTTACTAATATAACCATTTTTACCTAAATATTGATTTTTTAATAAATTTAGATCATGTAAATTAGTAATTAAATTAATATTTTTTTCTATAATAGAAATTATATTATTAGATAACATTTTATAAAATATCTTTTTTAAAAGATAAATATTAAATTTTATATACAAAATATATTTATTATAAAAAGTAATATTTATTAATGATTTAATGAAGAATTAATTTTTAAAGTATCTTTTAATAAATAGGTAAAATTTTCTGGATGTGTAACAGCTATTTCAGATAAAATTTTTCTATTAATTATAATATTAGATTTTTTTAAAGCATTGATAAAACAACTATAAGAAATATTTGTTTTACGAGTAGCTGCATTAATCTTTGTAATCCATAATTGACGAAATTTTCTTTTACGTTGACGACGGTCTCTATAAGCATATTGTCCTGCTTTAATAACAGCTTGATTAGCTGATCTATATGTACGTGATCTTGCACCATAATAACCTTTTGCTTTTTTTAAGGTTTTCTTATGTTTTGCACGTGCAGTAATACCTCTTTTAATGCGAGTCATAAAAATAAATCCTCTATTTATGGTAATATTCTAAATATTTAGTTTATAAATATGGCAAACATGTTTTTAAAGAATATGTGTCTCCTTTATTAACAATTTTTTTATGTCTTAATGAACGTTTATTTTTAGAAGTTTTTTTAGTTAACAAATGTCTTAAATTAGCTTGTTTATGCTTATAACGTCCAGTTCCTGTTTTTTTAAATCTTTTAGAAAAACTACGTACAGTTTTCATTTTTAACATATAAAATTTTATCCATATATAAAAAATCATAATATATAAATATTTATTTTAATATACATAATTAATATTACTAATTTTTTTTTTTAGGTATTAAGATCATAATCATTTGTCTTCCTTCAATTTTAGAAGGAAATGATTCTACTATAGCTAAGTTTTGTAAATCATTTTTTATACGATGCAACATATTTAAACCAATATTAATATGCATCATTTCTCTACCTCTAAATCTAAGAGTTACTTTTAATTTATCACCTTGTTTTAAAAAACGTATAAGACTACGAATCTTAACTTGATAATCTCCTATATCAGTACTGGGTCTAAATTTTACTTCTTTTAAATGTATAATTTTTTGTTTTTTTTTTTGTTCTTTTAAAGTTTTATTTTTAGCATATAAAAATTTTCCATAATTCATAATACGACATACAGGAGGAACAGAATTAGGACTAATTTCTACTAAATCAAAACCGATACTTTTTGCTTGTATTAAAGCATCTTGTAATTTTATAATTCCTATCTGTTCACCTTTTAATCCTATTAGTCTTACACTTTTGCTCCTAATTTCATTATTAATTTTATTAGGATGCATTAATTGTAGTGTTTTTTTTCCAATTTTAATATCCTATTCTCCTAATAACAAATATGATAATTATTAATTTCTGTTTTTACTCTATTAATAATATCATGAATTTTCATAATTCCCAAATTTTTACCAAAAGTATCTCTTACTGTAACCATATTATTTTGTATTTCTTTATCACCACATATTAGAATATAGGGTATATGTAAAATAGTATATTGTCTAATTTTAAATGATATTTTTTGATTTGTTACGTCAGTTTGTACTCTTATATTATGTTTTTTAATTAAATTAAAAACTTTTATAACATAATCAGTATGTTTTTCACTAATATTAATTATAATTATTTGTAATGGTGCTAACCAAATAGGTAAATATCCAGAATATTCTTCAATAATAATTCCAATAAAACGTTCTAAAGATCCTAAAATAGCACGATGAATAATGATAGGGGTTTGATGTTGATTATTATTATCAATATAAAATATATTTAAATTTTTAGGTAATGTAAAATCTAATTGTATTGTCCCACATTGCCATTCTCTATTTAAACAATCAAAAAACGAAAATTCTATTTTAGGACCATAAAAAGCACCTTCGCCAGATTGATATTGAAATATAATACCTAATTTATGTAAAATTTCTTCTAAAATATTTTCTGTATAATCCCAAACATCATCATTTCCAATACGATTATTTGGTCTAGTAGATAATTTAACTACAAATTTTTTAAATCCAAATGTATGATATATATTATACATCATTTGTATACAATTTTCTATTTCATGAGCTACTTGTTTAATAGTACAAAATATATGTGCGTCATCTTGAGTAAAATTACGTAATCTCATTAAACCATGTAATGATCCTGATGGTTCATTACGATGACAAATACCAAATTCTGCTAATCTTATAGGTAAATCTTTATATGAATTACGTTTTTGTTTAAAAATTTGAATATGTCCTGGACAATTCATAGGTTTAATACAATATTTTCTATTTTCAGATGCTGTTATAAAAATAGCATCTTTATAAATTTTCCAATGACCTGTATGTTTCCAAATAATACTGTCTGTAATAATTGGAGTTTTAACTTCTTGATATTTAAATTCTATTAATTTAATTCTTAAAAATTTTTTTATTTCTTTTAAAATAATATAACCATTATGATGCCAAAAAACCATTCCAGGAGCTTCATCTTGAAAATGATATAAATCTAATTGTTTGCCAATGATTCTATGATCTCTAGCCAATAATTTTTGTGAATTATTAGTTTTATTATTATAATGTTGCATATTTTTCTTTTATATTGTTTTATATAAAAATAAAATATTATTTTATAATTTATAATATAAAATATCTATAAATAAATTATTAAAGTTTTAATAAATAATTAAACTTTAATGATTTTTATTAAAAATTTTCTGTGCACAAATTACGCGAAATTGTTGGTTTAAATCCATATATGAATGTATATTATAAAAATGATTTTTTTTTAAAAATTTTCTTAGATATAATATTTGATGTGGTGCATGTTCTAGTATTAACCATCCAAAATTATATAAATAATTTGCAGATTTAATAATTATATATTTTAAATCGTATAAACCTTTTTGTTTTGTTACAAGAGATTTATAAGGTTCATATCTTAAATATTTATATAAAAACAAATATTCTTTATTACTTATATAAGGTGGATTACTTACAATAATATCAAATTTTTGATTATATAATTGATCAAACCAATTACTATGTATAAAATTTATATTGTATAGATTTAATCTATATGAATTATATTTAGCAATTTTTATTGCTTTTATAGATAAGTCTATTGCTGTAATATTTAAATACTTATGTTCTTTAGCAATAGCTAAAGCTATAGCACCACTACCAGTACCTAAATCTAGTATATTTTTTGTTTTATAAGATATCTTTTGTAATGTATTTAGTACTAAGATTTCTGTTTCTTTTCTAGGTATTAATACAGCAGGTGTAATATATAAATTTAATGACCAAAACTCACGATAACCTAATATATAAGCTATAGGTTCTTTATTTGCCCTTCTTTTTAATAATATTTTTAATTTTTTTATCTGATATAAACTAATTTTTTTATTATTAAAACCATAAATCCATGTTTTAGACTTTTTTAAAAAAAAAGATAAAATAATTATTGCTTCTAATTGCGGGTTTTTAATATTATTTTTTTGTAAAAAATTACTAGCATCTTTTAACCATTCTGCAATAATCATAAATAATTTTTATATTGATTGAGTAATATTATCATAATATTTTTTTATTATAGGATTAATTAAAATATCAAGTTTGCCATTCATTATTTCAGATAATTTATAAATAGTTAAATTAATACGATGATCTGTTACTCTTTTTTGAATAAAATTATATGTTCTAATTCTATCTGAACGTTCTCCTGTACCTAATAACATTTTCTTTTTATGCGCTTTATTTTTATTTTGTTTAGCTATTTTAATGGCATTAATTCTAGAAGCTAATACTGATAAAGCTTTTGCTTTATTTTTATGTTGTGATCTTTCATCTTGACATTCTACTACTATACCTGTTGGTAAATGTGTAATTCTTATTGCTGAATCTGTTGTATTAACATGTTGTCCACCAGCTCCAGAAGATCTAAATGTATCAATTTTTAAATCTTGCGGATTAATAACAGGCATTTCTTTTTTTAATAATTCAGGCATAACAGCAATAATACAAGTAGAAGTATGTATACGCCCTTGAGATTCTGTTTCTGGTACTCTTTGTACTCTATGTCCTCCAGATTCAAACTTTAATTTACCATATACATTTTTACCAATAATTTTCAAAATAATTTCTTTATAACCGCCATATTCACAATAATGAATATGTATAATATCTATTTTCCATTTTTTAGATTCTGCATATCTAATATACATTCTAGAAATTTCACTAACAAATATAGCAGATTCTTTACCTCCTGAACCTGATCTAATTTCTAAAAAACAATTACGATTATCTTTTTTATTATGTAGTTGAGGTAATACAAGAATCTTAATTTGATTTTCTATATCATTTTTTACAATATGTATATTATTAATATCTTCTAAAGCAATATCATGCATTTCTTTATCTTGTAATAATAATGTATTATTCTCTAATTCTATTTTTAATTTTTTCCATTTTGAAAATAATGTAATTATATGAGATAATTTTGCATATTCTGTTGAAAGATATTTAATATTTTCAATATCATTAGATGACGTATTTATTGTCAGTTTTTGTTCAATATTTTTATATTTATTATATAAAATTTTTAATTTTTTAAGAATAAAATAATCCATATGTAATATTATTATATATTTAATAATTAATATAAATTATGCAATTTAATTAATTGTTAAATTTATTAGAATATATAAATTATATACATAAAAAAAATATAACCAATATATTTTTTTACTTTTTTATAAAATATATATATATTTAAAAAGTATTTTATATAATACATAATTATGAATTATTTTTATAGGAAATAATATGTTTAATATGAAATTATTTGCTGGTAATTCTATACCTATATTATCACAAAAAATAGCACATGCTTTATATATGAATCTTGGTAATATTTTTGTTGGTAAATTTAGTGATGGAGAAATATCAGTACAAATTAATGAAAATGTACGTGGAGATGATATCTATATTATTCAATCAACATGTTATCCTACTAATGATAATTTAATTGAATTAATAATTATGATTGATGCTTTTAAAAGAGCTTCTGCTGGCAGAATTACAGCTATTATTCCTTATTTTGGATATTCTAGACAAGATCGTAGAATATGTTCTGCTAGAGTGCCAATTACTGCTAAAGTAATAGCAGAATTTTTATCTAATGTTGGAGTAAACAGAATATTAACTGTAGATTTACATGCTGAACAAATTCAAGGTTTTTTTAATATTCCAGTTGATAATATATTAAGCAATTCTATTTTTTTACAAGATATATATAAAAAAAAATTAGAAAATCCTATTGTTGTATCTCCAGATATTGGCGGTGTAGTTCGTGCTAGAACTTTAGCAGAAAAATTATTTTCTGGAACTGATATAGCTATTATAGATAAAAGAAGACCTAAACCAAATGTTACAGAAATTATGAATGTTATCGGTGATATTAATAATAGAGATTGCATTTTAGTAGATGATATAATTGATACAGGTGGAACTTTATGTCAAGCAGCAAATATTTTAAAACAAAATAATGCTAAACATGTTTATGCTTATATTACACATCCAATTTTTTCTGGCAATGTAATTAATAATATTAATAATTCATTAATAGATGAAATAATTGTATGTGATAGTATACCTTTATCTAAACAAATAAAAAAACTTAATAATATAAAAACATTAACATTATCAATGACATTAGCAGAAGCTATTCGACGTTTGAATAATGAAGAATCATTATCTATGATGTTTAAAAAAAATATATCTGAATAAATATTCTGTAAGGATATAATATTATAATGAATAATAATATCAAAATAATTATTGGGTTAGGCAATATTGGTAATCAATATATAGGTTCAAGACATAATATAGGTTCAGATTATATTTATCAAATATCTAAGAAATTTAATGTAAATATTAAAAAAAGTAATACCTTATCAGGTTATATTGGGAAGATTACTAAACATAATATTATTTTATTTATACCAGATGATTTTATAAATAATTCTGGTAAATCTATATTTTATATCACTAATTTTTATAAAATTAATTTAGAGAATATTTTAGTAATACATGATGAATTAGACTTATTACCAGGTATTGCAAAATTTAAATATGGTGGTAGTAGTGGTGGACATAATGGAGTACAAAGTATTATTAATGTTTTTAAACATTCATCATTTTATAGATTAAGAATAGGTATTGGTAAACCAAATAATAAAAATAAAATAAATAATTTTGTATTAAATAAACCAAATATAAATGAAATAAAAAATATTAATTTAGCACTTCAAAGAAGTTTATATGCTATAGATATTTTAATTAATACAAACAATTATAATTTAGCTATGAATTTTTTACATAAAAAAATTATGGATTAAAATATGAGTTTAAAATGTGGGATTATAGGATTACCTAATATAGGCAAGTCAACTTTATTTAATTTATTAACAAATTCTAATGTAGATGCATTAAATTATCCTTTTTGTACTATTAAACCAAATACAAGTATTGTGCCTGTACCAGATCTAAAATTAATAAAATTAGGTTCATTAATTAAAACACGCAAAATTACACAAACTACAGTAAC
The DNA here is from genome assembly GCF_012571795.1 of Enterobacteriaceae endosymbiont of Neohaemonia nigricornis. Classification (NCBI taxonomy): domain Bacteria; kingdom Pseudomonadati; phylum Pseudomonadota; class Gammaproteobacteria; order Enterobacterales; family Enterobacteriaceae; species Enterobacteriaceae endosymbiont of Neohaemonia nigricornis. The sequence goes on along the minus strand of NZ_CP046222.1, from coordinate 98,538 downwards.
TTTTGTTGATATTGCAGGTTTAATTCAAGGTGCTTCTAAGGGAGAAGGATTAGGCAATCAATTTTTATCCTATATATCTGAAGTTGATGCAATATTACATGTAGTAAAATTTTTTAATAATAATGAAATATTAAATTTATCTTCTAATAATCCAGATACAGATATAAATATTATTTTTCATGAACTTATACAGTTTGATATATGTTTATGTAAAAATTTAATATTAAAATTATTAAATAATAAAAAAACTATACAAAATATACAGATAAATTTATTAAAAAAATGTTTAATATATTTAAATAATAATCAATTATTAAATAAAGTTAATTTTCATATTGAAGAAGTGATACTTTTAAAAAAATTTAAAATGTTAACTATTAAACCAGTAATGATTGTTGCAAATATAGATGATAATTTTTATCAAAATAATATTTTATTAAATCAATTTAATAATATTTCTAAAAAATTTTTAACAATTAAATTAGATGTTAAATTAATATTAAATAAAAATTTATCTAATATAAAATTACAAAATAAATATTTAATTGATATTATACAATATAGTTTTAATTTATTAAATTTACATAAATTTTATACTGTTGGTATTAAAGAAGTAAAAGCATGGAGTATCGTTAAAGGTACAACAGCATTTTATGCAGCTAAAAAAATTCATAGTGATATTCAAAAGGGTTTTATTAGAGCAAAAGTTATATCTTATGAAGATTATATATTTTATAAAAGTGAGTATAAAATTAAAAAAGCTGGTAAAATAAAAATAGAAGGTAAAAATTATATTATTAGAGATAGCGATATAATACATTTTTTATTTAATATATAAATTTTTATGCAATAATATTTGATATTTATATAATAAAAGATATTTAAAATACATAATTATTTATAAAATAATATGACAATATTAATAAAATTGTTTAGTATATATTTATATAAAATTAATTAATAATAATTTTACAATATATATACCAAAATTATTATTTTAACAATATAAATATGTTTAAAAAAAAACCTATATTACAAATTATAAAAAAAAACATTATATATAATAAAAATCTTATAAATATTTTTAACAACATATGTCATGATAAAATTAATACTTTATTATTAGAATCAGTAGATATAATTAGTAAGAATCATTTAAAAAGCTTATTGATTATTGATAGCAGTTTAAGAATTGAAGCATTAAATAATATTGTTAATATTGATTCATATACGGATAATGGTAATCAATTATTGCTATTATTAGATAATAATTTACCTAAAAATATTTTAAATAAAAAAACTACTAATCATAGATTATTAATCTTACCAAGACAATCTTATAAACAATATTTAGATGAAGATACACGTTTAACAGAATTATCTGTTTTAGATATATTAAGATATATTTTAAAATTAATTGAAATACCTTTAAATCAAAAATATGCAATGTTTTTAGGAGGATTTTTTTCTTATGATTTAATATATAATTTTGAAAAATTACCCAAAATTAATCAAAAACCAGTATGTCCTGATTATTGTTTTTATCTTGCTGAAACATTATTAATTGTAGATCATAAACAAAAAGTATCACAAATACAAAGTAGTCTGTATGTACCTAATAAAAAAGAATATAATAGATTATATACTAGAATTAACAAACTTGATCAACAAATTTCATCTATTAAACATTTATTTAAATTAACAAATAATAATTTGAATAAAATATTTTATACATGTAATTATAATGATAACGTATTTTATAAAATTATAGAAAAAATGCAGAGTAAAATAAAATTAGGTGAAATTTTTCAAGTAGTTCCTTCTAGAAAATTTTATATAAAATGTGCAAATCCTTTAAAATCGTATAAAGTATTACGAGAAATTAATCCAAGTCCATATATGTTTTATATGCAAGATCAAGATTTTATCTTATTTGGTGCCTCACCTGAAAGTTCATTAAAGTTTAATGCATATACTAGAGAAATTGAAATTTATCCAATAGCTGGAACTAGATCTAGAGGATTTATTAATGGAAAATTAGATTTAGATTTAGATAATAAAATAGAATTAGAAATGAGAACTGATCAAAAAGAGTTATCAGAACATTTAATGCTTGTTGATTTAGCAAGAAATGATTTAGCTAAAATATGTATACCAGGTAGTAGGTATGTTGCTGATCTAACTAAAGTAGATCGTTATAAATATGTTATGCATTTAGTTTCACGAGTAGTAGGTATTTTAAAAAATAATTTAGATGCTTTACATGCTTACCGTGCATGTATGAATATGGGTACGTTAACTGGCGCACCTAAAATTCGTGCTATGGAAATTATTTCTTATGTAGAAAATCAAAAACGCGGTAGTTATGGAGGTTCTATAGGATATTTAACAGCTAATGGAGATTTAGATACATGTATTATTATACGTTCTGCTTATATACAAAATAAAATAGCTATTATACAAGCAGGAGCAGGTATAGTTTTAAATTCACAACCATTATTAGAAGTTCATGAGAGTTTTAATAAGGCAAAAGCGGTATTAAATGCAATAACTTACACTACTTAAAAATTAAGAGGATTAATTTATTTAAATGTCAAATATATTTATATTAGATAATTTTGATTCTTTTACATACAATCTAGTAGATCAATTACGATTATTAGGACATAGTATTGTTGTATATAGAAATAATCTCCCAATTAATTTTTTATTAAAAATAATTAGTAAAATTAATAATCCTATTTTAATATTATCCCCTGGTCCTGGCATGCCACATAAAGCTGGAAATATGTTCGGTTTATTAAAAATTTTAATAAAAAAAATACCTATTATTGGTATATGCTTAGGGTATCAAGCTATTATCAAATTATATGGTGGTGATATTGTTGTTTCTCATAATATATTACATGGTCAAGCATCACCTATTATACATGATAATCAATTTATGTTTTCTAATATTCCTAATCCTATGTATGTTGCAAGATATCATTCTTTAATAGCAAAAAATATACCATATAATTTTATTATTAATTCTACATTTAATAATATTATTATGAGCTTTAGATATAAAGCAGATAATATATGTGGATATCAATTTCATCCAGAATCTATTTTAACACCCTATGGACATATACTATTACAACAAACTATTTCCTGGATATTAAATTAATTTTTAATATAAGAACATAATAATGTTAATTTTACAAAATATTTTAAATAAATTATATAATTTTCGTCATTTATCTAAAAAAGAAATTAGTCACATATTTTCTATGATTATAAATAAAAAAGTTAATCATAGTCAGTTAGTAGCTATTTTAATTTCACTAAAAATGAAAGGTATACATACAGAAGAAATTATAGGAGCTGTTAATACTATTCGTAATTATACAAATAGTAAAATATACAATATAACATCATCAAAAAATATTATTTCAGATATTGTTGGTACTGGCGGAGATAATCTACATACTTTAAATATTTCTACAAGTAGTGCTTTTATTGCAGCATCATGTGGTATTAAAATTGCAAAACATATAAATTCTTGTGTATCTAGTACTGCTGGTTCTGCTGATATTATATCTTTATTAGGTTATCCATTAAATCATTCTTTTATAGATGCACAAAAATTATTAAATAATTATAATTTATGTTTTTTATTTGCACAAAAATATTATAGTTTTTTTTCTGATATTATGGCAGTGAGAAAACAATTAAAAACATATACTATTTTTAATATAGTAGGTCCATTAATTAATCCATTCCAACCTAAAATAATTTTAATAGGTGTATCTGATCCTAGACTCTTAAAACCAATGATTTATACGCTAAAATATTTACAATATTATAGAGCAGCAGTTGTATATTGTAGAGGTATGGATGAAATTTCTTTACATAATGATACTATTGTTTTTGAATTATATAATCAAAAAATTCATAATTATATATTAACACCTAAGTCTTTTGGATTAAATTATATTTCTATTAAAGACTTAATAGGCATATCAATTAAAGATAATACTAAAAAACTTATACAATTATTAAAAGGACAGTGTCAAAATATTAGTTATATAAATACTGTAGCTGCTAATGTTGCATTTTTATTAAAATTAAATGGTTATGACAATTTAATTGCCAATACTAGATTAGCAATAGATCAAATATACTCAGGATCAAGTTATAATTATATTGCTGAGTTAATAAATCAAGGATATATAAAAAACCATTATGTCTAATATCAATATTTTAACAAAAATTATAAAAGATAAAATTATGTGGATAGATATACACAAAAAAAAAATATCTATAGAATATATTAAACAAAATATTCAAAAAACACAATTTAATTTTTATAAAATATTAAAATGTACAAAAAAAATATTTATTCTAGAATGTAAAAAAGCTTCTCCAACTAAAGGAATAATTTGTAAAAATTTTGATATTATTAATTTAGTTAATATATATCAAAAATATTCTACAGCAATTTCTATTATTACAGATGAAAAATATTTTCAAGGTAATTTTAATTATATTAAGGTAGTTAGAAATATAGTATCACAACCAATTATATGTAAAGATTTCATTATTAGTTCATATCAAATATATTTTGCAAGATTACATGGTGCAGATGCTATATTATTAATATTATCTATTATTAATGATGAACAATATAATATATTATCTAATATTGCTCATAAATTAAATATGGGTATTCTGACAGAAGTTAATAATATTCAAGAATTCAAAAGAGCTATTAATTTACAAGCTAAAATTATTAGTATTAATAATAGAAATTTAAATAATTTTACTGTTAATATTAACACAACAAAAAATATATTAAGTATATATAAAAATTATATTCCTAAAAATACTATTATTATTAGTGCTTCAGGTATTAACAATCATATGCAAATTAATCAATTAAATAAAATAGTTAATGGTTTTTTAATAGGCTCAGCTATTACCTCTCAAAATAATATTTTATTAAGCATAAAAAAAATAATTTTTGGTAATAATAAAGTCTGTGGATTAAGAACTATTGAAGATGCTATGATTTCTGATAAATATGGTAGTGTTTTTGGTGGTTTAATATTTACAAAACAATCTATTAGATATATTAAATCTATATATGCAAAACATATTATATATAATATACCTAATTTATTATATATTGGTGTATTTTGTAATAATTCTATAGCAGATATATTACGTATTACTAAACTTATACCATTATATGGATTACAATTACATGGAAATGAAGACCAAAATTTTATTAATCATTTAAAAAAGAAAATTTCGTCAAAAATAAAAATTTGGAAAACATATAAAATAAATAATTTTATTCCTAAAAATAATTTTTTTAATATAGATTTATTTGTATATGATTATTATATATCTGGACAAGGCAAATCTTTTAACTGGAATTTATTAAAAAATATAAATACTAATAATATTTTACTAGCTGGAGGTTTAAATATTCATAATTATAGTATAGCAAAAAATATTAATTGTTATGGATTAGATTTTAATTCAGGTGTAGAAACACAACCTGGTATTAAAGATCATATAAAAATAAAAAAGTTGTTTCAAAAAATACGTAATAATTAATATGTAATATCATATTATTTATATGAGGTAAATAAAATGAAAACTTTAATGCCCAGCTATTTTGGAAAATTTGGCGGAATGTTTGTGCCACAAATACTAGTCCCAACTTTATTAAAATTAGAAGAAGCTTTTATGAAATATAAACAAGATCCTAATTTTAATAAACAATTACACACATTATTAACTAATTATGTAGGACGTCCAAGTCCATTAACATTATGTAAAAATTTAACTATGGGAACAAATACAACTCTTTATTTAAAAAGAGAAGATTTATTACATAGTGGTTCACATAAAATAAATCAAGCATTAGCACAAGCATTAATAGCAAAAAATATGGGTAAAAAAGAAATTATAGCTGAAACTGGTGCGGGACAACATGGTATAGCAACTGCTATAGTTTCAGCTTTGTTAGGTCTAAAATGCAAAATTTTTATGGGTAGTAAAGATATAAAAAGACAAAATGATAATGTTATTAAAATTAAACTGATAGGTGCTAAAATAATTGAAGTAAAATCACCTAATAGTACACTTAAAGATGCATGTAATGAAGCTATACGTTATTGGTCAAATAATTATGAACATAGTCATTATCTTATAGGAACAGCTGCTGGACCACATCCATATCCTACTATGGTACATACATTTCAAAGTATTATTAGTAAAGAAATAAAAAAAGAAATAATCTTATTAGAAAATAAATTACCTAATATAATGATTGCATGTGTAGGTGGTGGTTCTAATGCTATTGGTTTTTTTTCACATTTTTTAAAAAATAAATCTATACAATTAATTGGTGTAGAACCTGGAGGTATGGGTATTCATACCAATAAACATGGTGCTGCAATAACACATGGCACAAAGGGAATATATTTTGGTATGAAAACTAATATTTTACAAAATAAAGATCACCAGATTTTAAATTCATATTCTATTTCAGCAGGATTAGATTTCCCTGCAGTTGGTCCTGAACATGCATATTTATATCATACGAAACAAGTAAAATATGTAACTGTTACTGATAATGAAGCAGTACAAGCTTTTAAAATTTTGTGTAAAAAAGAAGGCATTATCCCTGCATTAGAATCATCACATGCATTAGCTTATGCTTTAAAAATTATACAAAGAGATATTAAAAAAAAACAAATATTAGTAGTCAATCTCTCTGGTAGAGGTGATAAAGATACTAATATAGTACATAATTATATATCTTAAATGGAGAAGTTAGCACATGCATATGAATAATCGCTATAATAATATGTTTAAAATATTAAAAAAAAAAAAAGAAGTTGCTTTTATACCTTTTGTTACTATAGGAGATCCATCAATAACTATATTTATGCATATTATTGATATATTAATTAATAATGGTGCTGATGCATTAGAATTAGGTATACCATTTTCTGATCCAATAGCTGATGGATTAATTATTCAGAAATCTTATAATAGAGTATTAAAATTAAACATAAATATTATTATGTGTTTTAAAATTATTAAACAAATTAGAAAAAAATATATAAATATACCAATTGGCATTTTAATATATGCTAATATCATTTGTTCCTATGGAATAAATGATTTTTATAAACAAGCTTATAATGCTGGCATTGATTCTATATTAATAGTAGATATTCCTTTAATAGAATATAAAATATATTATCAATTTTCTAAAAAATATAATATATTACCAGTTTTATTATGCCCGCCTAATGCTGATAATAATTTTTGGAATCAAATAGTGTTATTTCAATGTGCATACATTTATGTAGTTTCTAGATCTGGTATTACTGGATATAATATAAAAAATAATGATTTATTATCTACAAAACAAATATGTAAAAAGATATTTAAATATCATAAATCTGTACCAGTACAAGGATTTGGTATTTATAATACTGATTATATTAAACAAGCTATTAAAAATGGTGTTAAAGGAGTCATAGTCGGATCATTTATTATTAATAAAATTAATAAGTATCAACATAATCCTGAATATTTATTCAAAAAATTAAAAAATATAGTTATTAATTTTAAACATGCTACATTATATGTATAATTAAAATAATATATATTATATTATAATTTAAATATAATTTATGTTTATTATAAATATGAAAATTGTTTCATTTAATGTTAATGGAATTAGAGCACATTTACATCAAGTAAAATATTTAATAAAAGTAAAAAATCCTGATATTATTGGGTTACAAGAAACAAAAGTTACAAATACTTTGTTTCCTAAAGAAGAATTCATAAAATTAGGATATAATATATATGTACATGGACAAAAAAAAAATCATGGTGTAGCTTTATTAAGTCGTTATAATTCTTTTAATATACAAAAAAAAAATTTTAATTTTAATATTGATCAAAAAAGATTTATTATGATGGAAATAAATAGTGCTATTGGTAATATTAAAATTATTAATTGTTATTTTCCTCAAGGAGATAATCGATTTAATACAATCAAATTTAATGAAAAAATATATTTTTTTAATAATTTATATAAATTTTTTGTTAATAATTTAAAACCTACTGATCATATTATTATGATGGGAGATATTAATGTTAGTATTACTGATTTAGATATTGGTTTTAATACATATAATCGTCAAAAATGGTTAAAATTAGGAAAGTGTTCTTTTTTACCTGAAGAAAGATTATGTGTATATCGTTTAATAAAATGGGGATTATATGATATTTGGAGAATAATGCATCCAAATATTAATAATAAGTTTTCTTGGTTTGATTATAGATTTAAAAGTAATATTAAAAATATTGGATTGCGTATTGATGTTATTTTTATTAGCAAAAGTTTAAAAAAATATTATGTAAATTCTGATATAGATTATAATATTCGTAATATGATAAAACCTTCGGATCATGCCCCAATTTGGATTGAACTTAAAATTTAATATTATTTTATATTATTATTTTATATAACTAGGTGTAAAAATGATTAGCTTGTTGAAGCTACTAAAATATTTATGTTGTTGTATTTGTTCAATTATTAATTTTATTAGAATTTTTATTTTTAATTTATTATTTATAATAGTAGTATTATTCACTAGTATATATTTTTATAATAATTATTATAAAAATTATAATAATACATATACTAAAACAATATTAGAAATTAATTTTCAAAAAAATTTTTCTGATACTATAAATAATAATAAAATATCAAATATATTCCATAATTTTTCAAATAATTATAATCCAAATGCTATATTTTATATAGCTAAATCTATCCAACATGCCAAATATGATAAAAATATTACTGGTATTGTACTAAAAATGAATGATTTAGTTATAGATGATATATCAGCATTGCATTATTTAGGTAAATATTTAAAAGAGTTTAAACAATCTGGTAAACCTATATATGCTATAGGTAATATATATACACAAGAACAATATTATATTGCAAGTTTTGCAAATCAAATTATATTAAATCCTCATGGTTATATAGATTTACATGGATTAAGTATAAATAGATTTTATTATAAAAAATTCTTAAATAATTTTAATGTTACATCAAATATTTTTAAAATAGGAGAATATAAATCAGCAATTGAATCATTTTCAAATAATAACATGTCAATAAAAAATAAAATTTTTTTTACTCAATTAATTAATACTTTATGGAAACATTTTTTAAATTCTATTTCATATAATAGACATATAAAATCATCAAATATATTTTTTTCTGATGAAAAATTTATTAATATTTTAAAAATATATCATGGTAATTTAGCATTATATGCACTTAAAACTCATTTAGTAGATAAGTTATTGACTAATACTATTTTTGAAAATAGGATGATTAAAAAATTTGGTTGGGATAATACACATACTACATATAAACATATTAATATAGATAATTATATCCATAATATATTCATGTATAAAAAAAATAGTTTAGGTAATATTGCGGTTATTAATATTAACGGTATTATAGAATTTAATGATAAATTACATAATATTATTAATAATATTCATTATGTTTATTTAAATCCTAATATAAAAGGATTAATATTAAAAATTAATAGTCCTGGGGGTAGTGTACTAGCATCTCAATTAATTTTTGACGAATTAAAAACTCTAAAAAATATAAATAAACCTATTGTTGTAATAATGGATTCTATGGCAGCATCTGGTGCTTATTTTATTTCTACTATTGCTGATTATATTATTAGTGATCCTATGACATTAACTGGTTCAATTGGTGTTTTTAGTATTGTAAATACTATAGATAAAACCTTAAATAATTTTGGTATTTATACAGATGGTGTTAATATTTCTCAAAGATCTAATGATATGTTTTTTCAACCATTATCTTGTGTACAAAAACAAATCATACAATTAAGTATGGAAAACATATATAATCAATTTATTTATACAATATCTCATTATAGAAAACAATCAATACAAAATGTAAAAAAAATATCTAATGGCATGGTAATATTAGGTTATGAGGCAAAAAAATACGGTTTAGTAGATAAATTAGGTGATTTTGATGATGCTATTAATAAAATAGCTCAATTAACACATTTAAAATATATAAAGTTACAGTTTAATAATGATTATCAAAAAAATCCTATGTATTTTTTTGATATAATAACAAAAATACATAAAAATATTTTTTTATATAATAAAATATTATCATTATCAAATATAAATAATCTTTCTGATACTTTTAAAACAAATATTATTTTAACAAATTATATTACATATTTTAAAAATATATATTCTATTTGTACAGAACATATTTATTAAAACAAATAATATATTTATAAATTTTATGGGGTGGGGGATAATTAATGTCTATTAAAGTTGCTATTAACGGTTTTGGTAGAATCGGTCGAATGGTATTTAGGGCTGCTCAAAATTTTAATAATATAAAAATAGTTGCTATTAACGATTTATTAGATATAAATTATGTTGCTTATATGTTAAAGTTTGATTCAACTCATGGACGTTTTAATGGTAAGATTAAAGTAATAGATAAAAATTATTTAATGGTTAATAAAAATAAAATTTTTGTTTGTACTGAAAAAGATCCTATTAAATTACAGTGGAATAAATTAAATATTGATGTAGTAATAGAATCTACAGGTATATATTTAACACAAGAATTAGTTATTAAACATATAATAGCTGGTGCAAAAAAAGTTGTTATTACAGCACCACCTAAAGATAATTCTATACCAATGTATGTAAAAGGTGTAAATTTTCATAAATATAATGGTGAACAAATAGTTTCAAATGCTTCATGTACAACTAACTGTTTAGCACCATTAACAAAAATCATACATGATCAATATATTATAAATCAAGGATTAATGACTACTGTACATGCTGTTACTTCCACACAAAAAACAGTAGATAGTGTTTCACAAAAAGATTGGAGAGGAGGCAGAGGTGCTTATCAAAATATTATTCCTTCTAGCACAGGGGCAGCAAAAGCAGTAGGATTAGTTTTACCAGAATTAAAAGGTAAATTAACAGGTATATCTTTAAGAGTGCCAGTGTCTAATGTTTCTGTTGTAGATTTAACTGTACAAGTTTATAAAAAAACAAATTTAAATGAAATTTACGAAAATATTAAATTTTATGCTCAAAATAGTATGAAAGATATTATTAGTTATACAAAAGATGACGTAGTTTCAAGTGATTTTAATGGTTCTATATTTACTTCAATTTTTGATAAAAAAGCAAGTATATATATTGGAAATAATTTTTTTAAATTAATTGCTTGGTATGATAATGAAACTGGTTATTCTTATAAAGTACTTGATTTAGTAACATGTATTATGTCATAAAATAAATATTTTAACATTTTTTATAATTTAGAAAAATAATATTTAAGCTGATTAATATAGATCAGCTTAAATATTTAATTAACATGAAATAATTATTATATAATATAGATATTATCCCTCATAATTGTCTTTACATAAGTTATAAATTATCATTTGACAAATATATATACAATATGTATTGTTCATTAATTCATCCAATTTTTATAAGTAAAATACTTAATAACATAGGAGTATAATCCATTGGATTTAAGAGCAGTACTGATTTTATCTATTATAGGATGTATATTGGTATTAATTAGTATTTTATTAAGTTCTATATCTTCTAGAATAGGTATACCTGTTTTATTAATGTTTTTATTTTTAGGTATGTTATCAGGAATTAATGGAATTGGTAAAATTCCATTTAGTAATTATGCACTAGCAAATATTATTAGTAATTTATCTTTAGCAGTAATATTATTAGATGGTGGGATGAGAACTAAACGTTCAATTTTGCAAATAGCTTTATATCCGGCATTGTCTTTAGCAACAATAGGCATATTAATAACAGCATTTTTAACAGGAATAATGGTAAAAATATTATTTCATATACATTTAATAGAAGGGATGTTAGTAGGTTCTATAGTAGCATCAACTGATGCAGCTGCAATCTTTTCTTTATCATACAGTAAAGATTTAAATGAAAGAGTTACTTCTACTGTTGAGATGGAATCATGTATTAATGATCCTATGGCAGTATTTTTAACAACAACATTTATTAATTTTATAAAAAAAAAACAACAATATTTTCATATTATTCTGTTTCTTAAACATTTTTTGCAACAATTTATATTAGGTATTATATTAGGTTATATTGGTGCGTGGATATTTAAAAAAATTATTAATCGTATAATACTAGTTAGTGGACTATATCCATTATTAGCCTTAATTATAGGTATATTTACTTTTTCTATAACATTTTTATTAGATGGAAGTAGTGTTTTAGCAATTTATTTATATGGTTTTATTATAGGAAATAATAATAATATTTATTATCGTTATAAAATTATACAAACATTTGATGGTATTGCATGGTGTAGTCAAATCATTATGTTTTTACTTTTAGGATTATTAGTTAAACCTATAGATTTATTATATATAGCAATACCTGCTATTATATTGTCTTTATGGATGATATTTTTTGTACGTCCAATATCAGTAATAATAGGTCTAATGCCATTTTTTAGATTTAATAATAGAGAACGTTTTTGTATTAGTTGGATGGGATTACGTGGTGCTGTACCCATTATTTTAGCTGTATTTCCTATAATGTCTAATTTAAATCATGCTGCATTATTTTTTAATATAGCTTTTTTTATTGTATTAATGTCTTTAATTATTCAAGGTTGTACATTGTATTATGTGGCAAGAATAGCAAATATTACAATACCAACTATTCTTACACCGATACATAGAATTCACTTAGGTATTAATACTTCTATACAATGGGAACAATTTATTTATATAATGACAGAAGATCAATGGTGTATAGGAAAAACATTACGTGATTTATATATGCCACAAAATACTTTTATTAATGTATTAATAAGAAATAATAAAATAATTAAACCTGCTAATAATCTAATATTAAAAGTTAAAGATATTGTGTGTGTTATAGGTAATGAATGTAATATACAAGATTTAGGTAAATTATTTAGTCAATCTACAAAATTATTGCAAAATCAAAAATTTTTTGGTGATTTTATTATTCATGGCAATACATCTATAAATGATATTGCTAAAATATATGGATTTAATTTAAATAAAAACATTAATAAATATCAATCAATTGAAACATTTTTAATAAATTTAATTGGTCATGTTCCTATAGTTGGAGACCAAATAAAATGGAATAATTTTATTTGGACTATTGCAGAAAAAGAAAACGAAAAAATTACTAAAATTGGTATTAGCAGTACAAAAAAACAACTTAAACATATTTTAAACAAAAATTAAAAAAAAATATTCGTACCTTTTCTTCCACCTAATAAATGCATATGTAAATATAATATTTCTTGTCTTCCATTATCATTACAGTTTATTACTAGTCTATAACCATCATGATTTATATGTTTTTTTTTTGCTATTTTACTAGCTACTATTATCATTTTACCTAATATATTTTCATGTTGATGTGTTACATCATTTAATGTAGGTATAAAGAACTTAGGTACAATTAAAATATGTACTGGACTTTTTGGATTAATATCATTAAAAGCTATAATAAATTCATCTTCATACTCAAGATGAATTTTTTTTTTTCCACATACAATATCTTTAAATATATTCATATTTTATATTAATCTTTTTTTTGTAAAAACTTATGCATATCTGTTTTTAAATTATCTGATTGAGTGCCAAAAATAGCTTGTACACCATTACCAGAAATAATAACACCTAATGCACCCATTTTTTTTAATTCTGATATGTTTACTTTTGTTGTATCAAGCACAGTAATACGTAATCTAGTTATACATGCATCTAAATTTATAATATTTTTTTTACCTCCAAAAGCTTGTACTAATTTTTCACCATAATTATTTATTATATTTTTTTTATTATTAAATTTTTCTTGATTATATTCTCTGCCTGGAGTTTGTAAATTAAATATATATATACATATTCGAAATATTATATAATATAATACAGAATAAAATATTCCTATAATAGGGAACAACCATAATCTGTGGCTATGACCACTTAAAATAATAAAATCAATTAATCCATGTGAAAAACTTGTGCCATTTTTCATTTGTAATAATATACAAATAGGAAAAGCTAAACCAGCTAATATCATATGTATTAAATATAATAATGGTGCTATATACATAAAAGAAAATTCAATAGGTTCAGTAATTCCTGTTAAAAAAGAAGTTAAAGCTGCAGATAACATAAGACTACCAATATGTTTTCTATTTTCTTTTTTAGCAGAATGCCATATAGCAATAGCAGCTCCTGGTAATCCATACATTTTAAATAAAAAACCACCAGCTAGTTTTCCAGCAGTAGGATCACCAGCTATATATCTAGCAATATCACCATGATATATTTGTTTAGTTACTACATTAGTAAATGAACCTATTTCCATTTGAAAAGGAACATTCCAAATATGATGTAATCCAAAAGGTAATAAAGCTCTTTCTACCATACCATATATACCAAAAGCTAATATAGGATTTTGATATGCAGCCCAATAAGAAAAATTTTGTATAATTTTACCTAAAGGTAACCATATAAAAGATAATAATAATCCTATAAATATAGCTGTTAATCCAGAAATAATGGGTACAAAACGTTGGCCAGAAAAAAAACCTAAATATTCTACTAATTTAATATTATGAAAACGATTAAACATATAAGCAGATATAGCACCAGCAATTATACCACCTAATACACCTGTATTAGTTAAATGTTGTTGTATAATATTATTATGTTGTATTATTTTACCATCTAATAATATTGGTATAATAACTTCTACAGTTTTTGTTAAAATTCCATAAGATACTACTGATGCTAAAGCAGATACTCCATTATTTTGTGTAAATCCTAAAGAAATTCCAATTGCAAAAATTAATGGCATATTATTAAATACAGAACCGCCTGTTTTACTTAAAATATCAGAAATAACTGTAGGCAACCAATAAAAATTTGCAGATCCTATACCTAATAATATACCAGCAATTGGTAAAACAGAAACAGGCAACATTAAAGATTTGCCTATTTTTTGCATATAAGAAAATGTATTATTAAACATAAATATCCTAATAATAATTTTTAAAAATTTATTAAATATTATTTTAAAATTTTTTCTAATGATAATAATAATTGAACAATTATAAGTTCACGATTAATATTATTTATATTAATAACAATATTACGATAATATAATATTTTTTTTATCATTAATAAAATTTGTTTTTTTGTTATTATAGTAGATATTTTATATATTAAATCTATTTGATCCAAATTATATATAAAATTTGTATTAATATTACAATGAATTTTTATAATATCAATAAATAATATATAAATCCAATTTAAATATAATAAAATATTTACATTATTTAATATATTTAATAGTTTTAATATATCACATTTAATTGCAATAATAAAAGTTGTATATAATTTTTTTCTATTATCCCAAAAAATACTATTTAATAACTTATAAGCATTAATAGGAGCATAATAATTAATTCTCAGAGCTGTTAATAATTCATTAATATTATATGTAGTTGGATATAACTTTTTTTGTAACCATGATAATCCAATATATTCATTTGGAGGACATATATGCCAAATTTGGCATCTACTAGTTATAGTAGGTAATAATGTATTAATATGATTACTTTGTAAAAAAAACCAAGTGTTTTGTAAGGGTTCTTCTATAATTTTTAATAAACCATTACTAGAAGATATATTTAACATATTAGCATCTGGAAGCCAAATTATTTTACCCATATCTTGATATGCTTTCATATTAATAAATTTTATAATATCCCTAATTTTTTCAATACTAATATTATAATTTAATTTATCTTTTTTAATAATATATACATCCGGATGATAACCTTGTATTAATAAAGTACAATTTTTACATATATTACAACTATAATAATTGTTTTTATTTGTACATAATAACCATTGAATTATCTTATTAATTAAAAATATAGTTCCTATACCATGTATAGAACATATAATAAAAGCATGATGATTCTTTTTTTTAGTAAACTGATATATAATATTTTTATAAAATATATTTAACCAAGGGTAATCAGGAATTAATTGTAATTCACACATTATATTATAAATATTCCTATGATTTTATAAAATTAAATAATATTTTTTTTACTAATAATTTAACATTTGATAAATTATTATTAGCATCAATTATTTTTATCATATTATTATTATTTGCTATTTTTAAATAATATTTTCTTACATTAGTAAAAAATTTAATTGATTCTTTTTCAATTCTATCTTTATTTCTATTTTTAATTCTTTGTAATCCAATTAAAGGATTAACATCTAAATAAATAACTATATTAGGTATAATATTATTATTAATAAATTTTTGTAAAAATAATATATCTTTTTTTTGTATACCTCTGCCACCTATTTGATAAGCATAAGATGATAAATCATATCTATCAGATATAATCCAATAATCTTTAATGTTAGGTTTAATAATATTATCTAATAATTGTAATCTAGCTGCATATAAAAGTAACAATTCAGTTTTATATGAAAAAAATTCTTTATAAGAATTTTTTATTAAATTACGTATTTTTTCAGCAAGAATAGTTCCACCAGGTTCATGTGTACGAATAATATTATTTATATTCCAACATTTTAATAAATAAATAATATAATTACATATTGTTGTTTTACCTGAACCATCAATACCTTCTACAACAATAAATTTATTTAATTTCATTTTAATGGGATTTCTTATGTAATTGTTTAATAATAAGTCTATGTGCATTAAAATTTTCAGTAAAAATATGAGTATGATTATTGTTTGCTACAAAATATAGAAAATTACTTTTTATAGGATGTGCTGCTGCTTCTAATGAACTAATACTTGGAGTAGCAATAGCACTAGGTGGTAATCCTAAAATTATATATGTATTATATTTATTTTTATGTTTTAACATTTTTGGCAATAATTTTAAATTAAAGTTATTATTCATACCATATATAATAGTTGAATCTATTTGTAGTTTTATATTATTTTTTAATCTATTTACTAATACAGAAGCAATAATTTTTTTTTCTTGTTTATTACTAGTTTCTTTTTCAATAATAGATGCTGTTATGATTAAATCATATATATTTTTATACGGTAAATTTTTTGCTCTATGTTCCCAAATAAATTTTACATTATTTTTCATTGCACAATACATAGATTGTAATAATTCTAGATCGGTAGTATTTGCATTATAAAAATAAGTATTAGGAGCAAATCTTCCTTCTAATGGAAAATCATCTGTAATATTTAATTTTTTCTTAAGTAACACTATATCTTGACAATTAAATGTATGTTTAATATATCCATTTTCATTTAATCTTTTTAGAAAATGTTGTAATGTTTCACCTTCTAAAAGAGTAATAGCATATTGTGTTTCTTTATTAGAGTTGAATAATTCTAACATATTAATAACATATGTATGTGGTTTTAAATGATAAATATTAGCTTTAAAATTTTTTAAATATGGTTGTAATTGTAAAAATAAATATAACCAAATATTTTTATTAATAATATGTTTTTTTTGTAAATCATATAAAACATTATTTACACCCCTACCAGGAGGTATTATATATGTTATAATTTTTTGATTTACATTAATATATGAATAAATTGTTCCATATAATTGAAAAAAACAATGTAAAATTATTACATATATTATATAAAATATTGTATAAATTATTTTATTTATATTAAATTTTGGCATTTAAAACTCACATAATATATTAAAAGTTTAATAACATACATAAATATGTATGAGCTATATTACACATAATTTATATTTTTTTAAAAATTAATGATGTATTAATTCCTCCAAAACCAAAAGAATTACATAATACATATTTCATATTATGTGTATCTCTAGCTATATTAGGAATAAAATCTAAATTACAATTTTCATCAGGATTATATAAATTTATTGTAGGTGGTATAATTTGGTATTTTAAAGCTAATATAGAATAGATAGATTCTATTGCTCCAGCTGCACCTAATAAATGGCCGGTCATAGATTTAGTAGAACTAATAGCTAATTTAGAACAACAATGTTTAAATACTGATTTAATAGCACATACTTCAGCTAAATCACCTAATTTAGTAGATGTGCCATGTGCATTTATATAATTAATTTGTTCAATATTAATTCTAGCATCAATTAATGCATTATACATTGATAATTTAGCTCCTTTATTATCTTTAGAAGGCGCAGTAATATGATATGCATCATTATTTATACCAAAACCTATAATTTCAGCATAAATATTTGCATTACGTTTTTTTGCATGATAATATTCTTCTAAAATTAATACACCGGCTCCATCGCTTAAAACAAAACCATCTCTATCTTTATCCCATGGTCTACTAGCTTGTTTTGGTTCATTATTTCTTGTAGATAATGCTTTAATAGCATTAAAACCTCCTATAATTAAAGGTGTAATAGATTTTTCTGCTGCTCCTGCTATCATTATATCTGCATCATTATATGATATCATTTTATATGCTAAACCAATATTATGAATACCTGAAGCACATCCAGTACTTAAAGAAATGCTAGGACCCATTAATTTAAAATCTAAAGCTATATAACCTGTTAACATATTATTAATAGATGCTGGTATAAAACACGGATGAATTTTTTTAGGTCCAAAATTATATAATTTAATACAATTTTTTTCTATTGTTTGTATACCACCTAATCCAGAACCCATGGCAACTCCAAATCTATTAGTATTATTATTTTTATAAAAAGATACTAAACCTGAATCTAACATTGCTTGTTCACAGGCTATTAATCCATATTGTATAAAAAAATCTATATAACGTTTTTTATTCGTAAAATTATTTACGTAAGTAAAATTTTTAATTATACCTCCAATTTTAGTTTTATATTGACAAGTATCAAAATCATTAATTAATCTAATACCACTGTTACCATTAGTAATATTATACCAATTACTTTTTATATCTAAACCTAATGGTGTAATAATACCTAATCCAGTAATTACTACTCTACGTTTACACATAATATTTTAAAATATATTTATATTTTTTAGGAATGAAGATAATATTTCATTCCTAAATATCTTATTTAATTATTATAAATGATTATTAATATAGTTAATAGCTGATTGTACAGTAGTAATTTTTTCTGCTTCTTCATCTGAAATTTCTGTGTTAAATTCTTCTTCCAAAGCCATAATAAGTTCTACAGTATCTAAAGAATCTGCACCTAAATCCTTAATAAAATTAGCATTATCAATAACTTTTTGTGGTTCAACACCTAATTGTTCAATAATAATTTTCTTTACACGTTTATCAATAGAACTACTCATATTAGTATATTTTCCTATCAAACTAATCAATGATAAATTTATATCATTAATATTTTGTACAAATATTGTTGAATATTAATTAATATTATTTGGTATGTTATTTAATAAATATTGTAGAATAAATTATGACATATATAAACCACCATTAACATGAATTGTTTCTCCAGTTATATATGATGATTTTTTGGAAGCTAAAAAAAGTACAACATTTGTTACTTCTTTAACATTACCAAACCGTTTAATAGGAATTTGATCTATAATTTTTTTTTTTTTGTTTTTAGATATATTCGCAGTCATATCAGTATTTATATAACCTGGTGCAATTACATTGACAGTAATACCATGAGATGCGACTTCTTTAGCTAATGTTTTACTAAAACCAATAATACCAGCTTTAGATGTTGAATAATTAATTTGTCCAATATTACCTATAAAATTTACAACTGATCCAATAGTAATAACACGACCAAATTTTTTCTTTAGCATATATTTTATAACTATTCTAGATATTTTAAAAACAGAAGTTAAATTAATTTTTAAAACATTTTCCCATTCATGATCTGTCATTTTTATTAATAAGTTATCATTTATAATACCTGCATTATTTATTAAAATATCAATTTTTCTAAATTTTTTAATAATAAATTTAACTATATTTATAATAGATGATGTATCATCTATAAAATTTAATATTTTTCCAATGCCTTTTGTACCTAAATTATTATTAATAATTTTTACACCATCTTCACTAGTAGCAGTGCCAATCACATATGCACCAAAATTTGCTAATGTTTTAGAAATATTAAATCCTATACCTCTATTAGCTCCTGTAATTAAAACTATTTGTCCTGTAAAATTCATTTATTAATTTTTTCCTTTATGTTTTAAACAAATATTTTTTTAATGCAATATCTAACATTTGTTGATTATAAAGTGTTATAACATTATTTTTTTTGGTTATATGTTGAGAAAATTTATTTAAAATATTACAGGTATTAAATTCTATGAAATTAAATATATGTTTTTTTTCTATATATTTCATACAATTGTACCAATGCACTGTACAATATATATGACGAATTAAAGCATTTTTTATTTTTTCTGGATGTGTTTCAAATTTTACATCTACATTATTAACGTATGGTATAATAGGTTTTTTAATTTTAATAGTGTTTAATAAATTATGAAATTGTTTAATTATAGGTTTCATTAATATACAATGTATAGGTATATTTATATTTAATGGTATAATTTTTGCTCCTAATATTTTAAATATTTTTATAGCTTTTGTTATAGCATATTTATTACCACTAATTGTAATATGTTTTTGTGTATTAACACATGCTATGGAAATTATATTTTTTTGAGAGATATTCTTACAAATATTTTCCACTATTTTTTTTTTAAACCTATTATTACTTGCATATAACATCCATTATGATGATAATCATTAAAGGATTTTGTAACTGTATCCATTAATTTACCTCTTAATTCAACAAGTCTAATTGCATCATGAAAATTAATAACTTTACTACAAACTAATGCACTATACTCTCCTAAACTATGTCCAGCTGTAATTTGAGGCATGCAATTACTTTGTTTGATCCATAATTTATATAATGCTATAGATGTGGTAAGTATAGCAGGTTGAGCATAATATGTGATATTTAATTTTTCTTGTGGACCATATTTTATTAAATGCCATAAATTATATCCAAGAATATTAGATGCATTATCAAATGTTTGCTGAATAATTTTATAACGTTTATACAAATCAGATAAAATATTAATATGTTTAATACCTTGTCCTGGGAAAATAGCGGCAAATTTAATCATGTTTTTTATATTTAGAAATATATTTTATTTAATTATATAAATAATTTAAAAAATATAAATATATAATATTTATATTTTTAAGAAGATGTGTTAATAATTTTTTTACCTCGGTAATATCCGTCTATGGATATATGATGATATAAATTTTTTTTACCTGTTCTTTTATCTACCAAAAGAATTTTATTTAGTGAAATACACTGATGAGAACGACGCATGCCTCTTTTTGCTCTGGATTTTTTTTGTTTTTGTACTGCCATAATTTACGTATCCTATATAATTATATAAAAATATTACATACATGATTATTATATAATTTAATGATAAGATTTTCAACTAAGTCAATCATGAGTAATTTTTTTTAATGTTGCTAAATACTGTATTAATAATTCATCAAGAGGTGCACAAAGATTAATGTTTTTATTAGTAATTGGATGAATAAAATTGATTTTATAAGCATGTAAAAATAATCGTTGTAAATTTATATTATTTTTTAATTGTATATTAAATTCATTATCACCATAACGTTGATCATAAACTATAGGGTGTCCAACATAAGCCATATGCACTCTAATTTGATGTGTTCGTCCTGTTAATGGTATTATTTTAACTAACATAGTATTTTTGTAATTTTTTATAATTTTATATTTAGTTATTGAAAATTTTCCTTTAGTATCATGAACAATAACTTTATTTTTTTTATTAGAAAAATTTTTTAATAAAAAACTTTTAATATATAAATATTTTTTTTCTTGACTATTACCTTTTACTAAAGCTAAATATTCTTTTTGAATAGTTTGTTCTCTTAATTGTTTATGTAAATTTTGTAAAACATATTTTTTTTTTGCAATTAATAATATCCCCGAAGTATCTTTATCAATTCTATGTACTAATTCTAAAAACTTAATTTTTTTATATATAAAACGTAAATTTTCTATTATCCCATAGTTAATACCACTACCACCATGAACAGCTATGCCTGTTGGTTTATTAATAGCTAAAATATATTTATCTTCAAAAAGTATAATATTTTTTAAAAATTTAATTTTATTAATATTAAGATTAGATTTTTTTTTTATTATTTTGTTTATATATATATTAGGAATATATAATATATCATTAATATTTAATTTATATTTAGGTAATATTTTTTTATTATTAATTTTAATTTTACCTATTCTAATATTTTTATAAATAATACTTTTAGGAATATTTTTTAATATTTTAATCAAAAAATTATCAATTCTTTGATTATACATATCATCAGATATATTAATAAACTGATTTCCTATATTACTATACATTTTTTAACCATTAATAAATATGCAGTATGATAAGTAATTTTAATATTATAACAAAATTATATATAATTTTGTTATAATATTATTGTATATTATATTTTAGGATAATAATTTTTACTAAATAATATTATAAATAATTAAAGAATTTTTACTTCTCAATTTAATAAAATAAATATATATATTAAATATATAACGAGTAAGTTATTATGAAAAAAATGTTAATAAATGCCACTCAAAAAGAAGAAATACGTATTGCAATAGTTTATGGTAAAAGATTACATGATTTAGACATAGAAGATACTCAACATAAACAAAAAAAATCTAATATATATAAAGGTAAAATTAGTCATTTCGAACCTAGTTTAGGTGCAGTATTTATAGATTATGGAATGGAAAAACATGGTTTTTTACCTTTAAAAGAAATTTCACAAGAATATTTACCAGATTATATACATAATGATGTTATGAATAATAATTTACTAATTAAAAATATATTAGTAGAAGGAAAAGAAATTATTGTCCAAATTAATAAAGAAGAACGTGGTAATAAAGGAGCTTCACTAACTACATTCTTAAGTTTAGCAAGCAGTTATTTAGTACTTTTACCTAATAATCCACATATTAGAGGTATTTCTAAAAAAATTAAAAAAAGCGAAAAGAATACATTGAAAGATATACTATCTTTGTTACCAATACCTGATAATATGGGGTTAATAATTCGTACAGCAGGATTAGGACAAGATATAAAAGTATTAAAAACAGATTTAAAATTTAGATTAAAACATTGGAATTTTTTAAAAAAAGTTTCTAATAATAATCCTGCACCCTTTTTAATTCATCAAGAAAGTAATATTATTATTCGTGCATTAAGAGATTATTTAAGTAAAGACATACATGAAATTTTAATTGATAATATTACAATACTTAAATTAGCTAAAAAATATATTAATTTATTAGGTCGTACTGAATTATCTCATAAACTTAAATTATATAATGGTACAATACCATTATTTAGTTATTATCAAATTGAAACACAAATAGAAACTGCTTTTCAAAGAAAGGTAAAATTATCTTCTGGAGGATCTATTATTATAGATACTACTGAAGCATTAACGTCTATTGATGTTAATTCATCTAAAGCTACTCAAGGATCAGATATAGAAGAAACAGCTTTTAATATTAATTTAGAAGCTGCTGATGAAATTGCCAGACAATTAAGATTACGTGATGTAGGAGGTTTAATTGTTATAGATTTCATTGATATGTCACCAGTTAAACATCAAAGAGCAATAGAACAAAGATTAAAAGAACAAATAAAAGATGATAGAGCCAAGATAAAAATTAATCAAATTTCTAAGTTTGGATTATTAGAAATGTCTAGACAAAGATTAAGTTCATCTTTAAAAGAATCTAATTATTATACATGTCCTAGATGTTCTGGTAATAGTATTATAAGAAATAATAAATCTTTATCTCTATCTATTTTAAGATTAATAGAAGAAGTATCTTTTAAAGACAGAACAAAAGAAATACATGTTATTGTACCAACAAAAATTGCTTTCTATTTATTAAATATTAAAAAAGAGGTTATTAATACTATTGAAAATAGAAATATAAAAGTATTTATCATACCTAATAATGAATTAAATACTCCTAATTATCATTTAACAAGAATAAAACATAGTACAAATATAAAAAATATACATTATTTATCTAAAAAAAAATCTAATATACAAAAAAATAGTAATGATCAGTATAATAAAGATTTTTTATTACACAATAATTTTTTTGATTATAATATTTTTAATAAATATACTTTATTTAGTAATAAAAAATTTTTTTTGCATAAAGTAATATTATTATTAAAATTTATGTTTAAATTAAATAAGCAATATATATATTTATTACTTAATATGATTAATAATTTATTTAATAATATGATCTATAGTATGCATTGGATCATTAATAATATTTTTTTTATAAAAAATATTATATATAGTAAAACATATAAATCAATAAAAAATAATAATTTGAGTCATATTATTACTTTTAATAATTATTATATTTTACCTAAAAATAAATATTTTTTAGTAACAAACAATAATTTTAATTTATTTAAAAAATCATTTAAATTAAACAACATATTTTTATATGGTTTTAATAATTATAATAATTTTCATCAAAATTTTTTAAATAATATATATTTTTTAAAAAACCCAAAAAATAATATTTGTTTAAAAAAAAAATATAAATTAGTAACATTTACAAATATTACTCAAAAATATAAATGGAAATTATGGTCTTATTATGCTCAATATAATTTAATATATCAAATTAAATATAAATATAAATATCATTATAGTACTAATCATATTAGTAATATATATAAATTTAACAAAATATATTTTAATATTAATAATTTTTTTAATTTAATTAATATTAAAAATAATAATTATGCATATAAAAAAATAATTTATAATAATGATAAATTAAATCATATTGCAAATACAAACAAAAATATTCATAATATAATACATACTAAATTTAATATCAATAAAAATAATAAGGGTGCCGGAGGACATATTGCTAAACAATATGCTACTTCACCTGTTAAACGTCCATAAAATTATTATCAAAATAATAAGTACATTTGTATATATTTATAAATAAATATTTATTAAACATAATTTTTATTATTTTAGAGACAAAATAATGATTTTAAAAAAACAATATAATAAAGATATTAGTTTAAATATTAATAATTTTAATTGTCAAGATTGTTTTATATATAAACAATGTATATCGAATTATATTCATAGTAAAATCACAAAATTTAATAAAGTTTTTATTAAAAGAAAAATATTACAAAAGGGATCTATTATTTTTAAAGAAAAAGATACTGTTAAATATTTATATATATTGTGTTCTGGTATAATTAAAAACTTTTTTATTACTAAGCATGGTGAAGAACAAATTATTAAATTTAATTATATTGGAGATTTATTTGGATTAGATGGATTTAATAGTGGTTATTATAATAGTTTTAGTCAAGTAATAGATAAATCCATCTTATGTATAATACCATTAAATATATTTAAATTTTTATGTGATAAAATACCTTCAATAAGTTCCTATATTATTAATATTATGAGTAAAGAAATGAAGAAAAATTATCAGTTAATTTTTCTTTTATCTAAACGTAATGCTGAAAAAAAAATAGCGACTTTTATATATAATTTATCTCAAAATTTTAGAATGAAAGGAATATCTACAAATAAGATTAAATTATCTATGAGTAGAAATGATATTGGTAATTATTTAGGTCTAACAATAGAAACAATTAGTAGAATTTTAAATAAATTTAAAAAAAATAAAATATTAGTAATTCATGGTAAATATATTTTAATTAATAATTATTTAAAATTATTAAAATTAGTACATTACTAAATTTAACAAAGTTTACTCAATATGTATTTTATTATACATAATGAGTAAACTTTAATATTTATATATTACTTAAAATTTTATTAATATTATTTTTAGCATCTCCAAACAACATATAACTGTTTTTTCTTGTAAATAAAGGATTATTTATACCAGAATAACCTTGCCCCATACTTCTTTTAAAAATAATAATATTATTAGATTTCCATACTTCTAAAACAGGCATTCCTGCAATAGGACTATTTTGATCTTGTTGTGCTAAAGGATTTACTGTATCATTTGCTCCTATCACCAATACTGTATCTGTTGTAGAAAAATCTTTATTAATTTCATCCATTTCAAAAACCATATTATATGGTATTTTTGCTTCTGCTAACAATACATTCATATGTCCAGGTAATCTACCTGCTACAGGATGAATAGCCAATCTAATATTAATATTATATTTTTTTAATTTATATATCATTTGTGATAATAAATATTGTGCTTGGGATACTGCTAATCCATATCCTGGAACAATAATAATATTATTAGAATTTTTTAAAATTTTAATAGTTTTTTCAATATTTATTTCTTGATGTTTTTGTTTAATATTATTACTATGATTAATATTTTTTGGATAATAATTACTGCCAAAAACCACTTGCCAAAAAGATCTGTTCATACCTTTACACATTAAATATGACAATATAGCTCCTGACGCACCTACTAAAGCCCCTGTAATAATTAATAAATCATTAGTTAAAATAAAACCAGAAGCTGCTGCTGCCCAACCTGAATATGAATTTAACATAGATACAATTACAGGCATATCTGCACCACCAATACCCATAATCAAATAAAATCCAAAAATTAAAGATACACAAATCATTAATCCTAATATAACAATTTGTGATATAAAAGAATTATTTGTTAAAAACATAAACATTAATATACATGTAATAATTATCATAAATATATTAATCAAATATTTATATTTTACTACTAATGTTTTTGTAGATAATAATCCAGATAATTTACCAAATGCTATAATAGAACCGATAAATGTTATTGTACCAATAAAAATACTAACAAAAATTTCTATTAATTGTATAATATGAATATTAGAAAGATATGTATGTACTAATATATAACTATTTAATCCTACTATAACAGCAGTTAGTCCTACAAAACTATGTAAAATTGCTATGAATTGCGGAATTTGAGTCATATTAATATTTTTTGATATCTTTATCCCAATAAAAGCACCTAAAATAACTGCTATTACAATATATATTGTATTATATAATGTTGCATTAAATAAAATAGTTGTAATAACTGCAATCATCATGCCATTTATAGCTAATAAATTACCTATATGCGCTGTTTTTTTTTGCGATAAATATGCTAGACTAAATATAAAACATATTGCAGATATAATATATATAAGTGATATTAATTTATCAGACATTAATGTGTCCTTTTCTTAATTTTTACAAAACATTGTTAACATACGTTTAGTAATAGTTAAACCACCAAAAATATTTATACTAGATACTAAAATACTAATAAATGATAGAATATTAACTATTAATAAATTATTTTTTATTTGTAAAATAACACCTATAATAATAATACCTGAAATAGCATTAGTAACTGACATTAATGGTGTATGTAATTTATGATTTACATTCCATACTACATAATAACCTATTATACAAGATAAAATAAAGATAATAATATGTAATATTGCTATTTGAGTGATATATTTCGATATATATGTTATTAATATAAAACTTAATACATATAATCCTGTTAATAATAATTTATTGTTACAAACAGATTTATTTACATGACTATTAATAATCTGTTTATCATTATTTAATGATTTTGATATAACAGATTTTTTATTTATTGTTGGTGTAATGGATACTTTTTTATTGGATAAAGTAATTTTTTTTTTATAAGTTACAAGCATATGATTTATAATATCATCTTTACTATTTAAATTTACATGGCCAAAATGGTCCTTAGATATTAATTTAATGAAATTAATCATATTATTACTGTATAATTTTGATGCTTGTACTTGTACTTTACTAGATATATTTGTAATACCTACAATTTTAACATTATTATTTGTAGTAATAATTTTATCTATTTCTGTTAATTCACAATTACCTCCATTTTCAATAGCTAAGTCAATGATAATACTACCTGCTTTCATTTTGTTTAACATTTGTTTATCTATTAAAATAGGAGATTTTTTGTTAGGAATAGATGCTGTAGTAATAATAATATCAGTATTATATAATTCATTTGATATAATTGCTTTATCTAATATTAAATTATTATTTACCATATTTACATTAGTATTATTTTTTAATTCTAAAAATTTAGCACCCATACTATTAATTTGTTCTTTGACTTCTTTTCGTGGATCATATGCAACAACTAATGCTCCTAAACTTTTAGCTGTAGCAATTGCAGATAATCCTGCTACTCCTGCACCTATAATCATAACTTTAGCAGGTTGGATTTTTCCTGCTGCTGTAATTTGACTATTTAATGGTTTGGCTAATAAATATATTGCTTCAATAACACTACGATATCCTGCTAAATTACTCATAGAACTTAATACATCTATATATTGAGCACGAGAAATTCTAGGTACATAATCCATAGCAAAAGTCGTGATGTTTTTTAAAGCTAGTACTTTTAATAAATTATAATTTTTTATCGGCCAAATAAGACTAATTAATATAGTATTACTTTTAATTAAATTTATTTCTTCTTGATTAGGTGGATTAATCTTAATAATTATATCAACATTCCATATCTTATGATTATCTACTATTGTAGCACCATTATCAATAAAATCTTGATTTTGAAAAAATGATTTATTTCCTGCATCTTTTTCAACATAAACATTAAAACCTAATTTTATTAATTGTGGAATTGCTGTAGGTATAATAGCAATTCTATTTTCCTTAGAAAATGTTTCTTTTGGTACACCAATTAACATTATTTTTATCCTTTGTATAAAAATATTTTTTAAAAAGTTTTATGTACATATAAAAATTATCACTTATTTATAAATTTTTCAAATTTATATTATATTTAATAATATTTTTATAAGGCAATTAAATTAAATCCACCATCAACATGTATAATTTCTCCAGTAATGCCATCAGATAAATAAGATGTTAAAAATACTGCTACATTTCCAATATGATATATTGTTATTGGATAAGATAAAGGACTTTTTTTTTTGTAATATTTTTTAATTTTATTAAAATCTTTTATAGCCATTGATGATACAGTTTTTATAGGTGCAGAAGAAATACAATTTATTCTAATATTTTTTTTCCCTAAATAACATGCCATATAACGAATATTAGCCTCTAAAGAAGCTTTTGCTGAACCCATAATATGATAATTAGAAACAACTCTTTGTGCACCTAAATAAGATAAAACTACAATAGATGAATGTTCATTTAATATATTTATACATTCTTTAATCATACCTAACAAACTATAAGAACTTATTTCATGAGTTATATTAAAATTATTACGAGATATATTTTGAATAAAATTATTGTTTATTTTATAAAAAGGCATAAAAGCAATAGAATGTACAAAACCATCAAAATTAGTCCATATTTTTGTAATATTTCTAAATAATTTTTTTATATCTTCATCTTGTGAAAAATCACATTTAAAAATTGGATTATTTGTCATATGTTTTACTAAACTTAAAATTTTGTTTTTATATTTTTCTTTTTGATAAGTAATAATCAATTCCGCTTTATGTTTAAACATTATTTGTGCAATACCATATGCAATAGAATATTTATTATAAATGCCAGTAATAAGTATCTTTTTCCCTAACAATAATGACATGTGTTTTTATCTATAATTAATTAATTATTAAGTTCATTATACTAATAATAGAAAAAATTATTTTTTTTTATAAAAAAATTAGATCTTGATCACTTTTTTAATTTGTTTCACTAGACAAAATTATAATTACTTGATGTACTTTGTTATGACACACTTTTCAGTGTCATTTTTTATGTTAAAAGGTAATAAGTTGATGTCCAAAATTAAAGGTAATGTTAAATGGTTTAACGAATCTAAAGGATTCGGTTTTATTACACCAGAAGATGGTAGTAAAGATGTTTTTGTACATTTTTCTGCAATACAAAGTAGTGGTTTTAAAACTTTAGCTGAAGGTCAAAGAGTAGAATTCGAAATTACTAATGGTGCTAAAGGTCCTTCCGCTGCTAATGTAATTACAATTTAATTAGTAGTTATAATTAATAATATGTAATTTTTATAAGATAATAAATTTCTGCCTCTGAGGGTTTAAAAAATTTAAAAATATTTAGAATAAATAAAATATTATATATTTAATTTTATATAAAAAGCTAAATGTATTTAAAAAATAAACTTTTCAGAGGCAAATAAGAAATATAAAGAATACTAAAGTTAAGAATAATATTCTGCATTATAAGATGAACGAATAAATGGACCGCATATAACTTTTTTAAATCCTATACTCATAGCTTGTTCTTGAATATTTTGAAATTCTTTTATACTATAATACTTATATACATTAATATGTTTTTTTGTAGGTTGTAAATATTGTCCAATAGTTAAAATATCTACATTATTATTTTTTAAATCTTTTATAGTTTCATAAAGTTCTTTAAATGATTCTCCTAATCCTATCATTAGTCCAGATTTTACTAAAATATGTGGATATAAATATTTAAATTTATTTAATAAAATTAATGATTTATGATAATTTCCACCTGGTCTGATTTGTTTATGTAATCTTTTTACTGTTTCTAAATTATGATTAAATACATGAGGTAAATCTTTACCTAAAATTATTAAAGATTTTTCTATACTATTTTTAAAATCAGGCACTAAAATTTCTATTTTAATATTTGGATTCTTGATTTTAATTTGATGAATATAATCAACAAAATATTGTGCACCTCCATCATGTAAATCATCACGATTTACCGAAGTAATAACTACATATTTAAGTTTCATTTTTAAAATTGTATTAGCTAAGTTTAATGCTTCATCATGATATTTTTTTATAATAGGTCTACCATGTTTTACATTACAATAAGAACAATTTCTTGTACATATATTACCTAAAATCATAAAAGTAACTTGTCCCTTACCAAAACATTCTATAAGATTAGGACAAGATGCTTCTTCACAAACTGAATGTAAATTATTATTTTTAATAATATTTTTAATATATGTAATTTGTTTAAAATTTTTTTCTGAAAATTTAATTTTAATCCAATTAGGTTTTTTTAAAAATTTTTGCTTCATACGTTTATTTAGAACTTTTATGTTAAAAATATATAATATTTTATATAAAGTATATTATGCATCATAATATTAATCATAACATTTAACTATATAATAAAGAAATAAATTCATGTATTAATATTTTTTTTACTGTGAACATTTTAATATTAGGAATAAAATTTTTTATTTGTATCATTTTTAAATTTTTTAAACCACACGGATTAATATAAGAAAATGGCCGCATATTCATTTTAACATTTAAAGCTAATCCGTGTAGTGTACATCCTTTAGAAATTTTTAATCCTATAGAAGCTATCTTTTTGGTATTATAATAAATTCCTGGATTATTATAAATAATACTACCTTGTTGTGCATAAATATTAAAATATAATAGTGTATTAATAATTGTTTTTTCTAAAATAAAAATGATTTTTTTGATATTAATATTTTTTTTTTTTAAGTTTAGTAAAATATACATAATTTGTTGTCCTGGAGCATGATATGTAATTTTACCACCTCTATCAGTTAAAAATATTGGAATATTATGATTATTAAATTTCATATCATCTGGTACAGATGTTTTGCCTTTTGTAAACACTGGTGTATGTTCTACTAACCATATTTCATCTAATGTGTTATTAGTTCTATTAATATTAAAATTATACATTTTATTATATGTAATATTCCACGGTTCGATACCAAGATAACGAATAATAATTTTATTATACATAATTAATATACATAAATTATTGATGTAACCATTTACTTAACAATAATCGAATATAATCTAATAATCTTATAAAGATATTTCCTTCAGGTAAATCATATAATGCAATTAAAGGATAAATTTTTACAATATGATTTTTGATTATAAAACACATATAACCTAATATTTGATTTTTATAAATTGGTGCAAAAATTTTATTATTATTTATATGATACATAATTTTTATATCTTTTTCTTGTGTTTTTAAAAATGTAATATGAATATCTTCATTTACACCAATTTTTATAGAACCATATTTGCCATATAAAATTGGTAAAGATGCAATTTTTTGATGTTTTTTTAATGGATGTATTGTATGAAAATTTTTAAATCCCCAACACAATAATGTTTTACTATCTTTCATTCTATTTTCTATAGAATTTTCACCTAATACTACAGCAATTAGTCTCATATTATATTTTTTAGCAGATACAATTAAATTATATCCTGCATTTTCAGTATGTCCTGTTTTAATACCATCTACATGTAAATTTTTATCCCATAATAATTTATTACGATTTGTTTGATATATATTATTAAATGTAAAATGTTTAATTTTATATATTGAATATTCTTCAGGTAAATTATGAATTAAAGCTCTACCTAATAATGCTATATCTTTTGCTGTTGTATATTGTCCTAATGCATCTAAACCATGAACATTTTTGAAACATGTATTATTTAAACCTAATTCTTTAGCATATAAATTCATTAAATTCACAAAATTATCTTGACTTTTAGAAATATATTCTGCCATAGCGACACAAGCATCATTACCTGATTGTAAAATAATACCTTTTATTAAATCATGTACTGGTATAGAATCACCTTCTTTTAAAAACATTAAAGATGAACCATGAAAAAGATTATTTCCTGTAGCCCAAGCATTTTTACCAATTTTTACAATATCATTACGATTAATTAAACCTAATTTAATTACTTGTCCAATAACATAACTTGTCATAATTTTCACTAAACTAGCAGGATTATGAAAAACATTAGCGTTTTTTTCAAGTAAGACAGTATTAGTATCATAATCTATTAAAATATATGCTGGTGCATTAATATGTGGTGATGGTTTTTTTAATGTATATATATGTTCTTGCCCATATATTGTTTTGAAAAACATTAAAAATACAAATATAAATAATTTTAAATAATATATTTTATTAAATTTATTATTTTGATGTTTTATTTTCATTATGTTAATAACTCTATTAATAAATAATACAAACACATTTTAAATTATACAAGTTTATTTTATTTAACATTAATTATCTTATATAATTTTTTTATAAATGTAACTAAAATTTTTTTTTGAATATAGAAACATTTCTGGATACATACAATAATGTTAATAAATAAAATATATAAATTTGCAATGGGT
Source organism: Enterobacteriaceae endosymbiont of Neohaemonia nigricornis (assembly GCF_012571795.1). Taxonomy (NCBI): domain Bacteria; kingdom Pseudomonadati; phylum Pseudomonadota; class Gammaproteobacteria; order Enterobacterales; family Enterobacteriaceae; species Enterobacteriaceae endosymbiont of Neohaemonia nigricornis. The sequence continues at coordinate 64,944 of NZ_CP046222.1, read as the reverse complement.
GTAGAATATAATGGTTACCATTATCATGGATGGCAAAAACAAAAACATAATATAAATACTATACAACAACATATAGAATTTGCTATATCTAGAATAGCAAATCATACTGTAGAAATTTTTTGTGCTGGAAGAACTGATGTAGGAGTACATAGTACAGGACAAGTTATACATTTTGAAACGTATACTTTTAGAAAAATACAATCTTGGATTTTAGGAATTAATAGTTTATTGCCATATGATATAGTTATTCAATGGATAATACCAGTACATCATACATTTCATGCTAGATTTAGTGCTATAGCACGCAAATATTATTACGTCATTTATAATTACCCATATAGAAACAGTATTTTAAATTATTTAGTTACTCATTATAAACACCATCTTAATATAGATAATATGAATAAAGCTGCACAATTTTTGGTAGGTGAACATGATTTCACATCTTTTACATCTAAAAATTGTCAATCTAATTCTTTTATAAGAAATATTATATATTGTCGTATTTTAAAAAAACAATCTTTTATTTTTATCCAAATAAAAGCTAATTCATTTTTATATCATATGGTGCGTAATATTGTAGGTAGTTTATTAGAGATTGGTAAAAACAATAAACCAATTACTTGGTTATTGGATTTACTTCATGCGAAAGATAGAACAAAAGCAGGTATTACGGCTAAACCTTATGGATTATATTTAGTAAAAGTTACATATCCTAAAAATTTAAATATACCTGATAATATTTATAATAATATTTTTACATTATAATTATATATTACCCAGAGCGGGACTTGAACCCGCACAACAATATTAGTGTCGAGGGATTTTAAGTCCCTTGTGTCTACCGATTCCACCATCTGGGCCTAAATAATATATAATCATAAAGGCGCATCCCGGAATTGAACCGAAATAAAAGGATTTGCAATCCTCTGCATAACCATTCTGCCAATGCGCCATAAAATCTATTATAAATCATTATAAAATAATTAATTATGTTTGTATATATTAAAATAAAATAAATATGAAAAAATATTATTATTTTTTTTAATTAATAAAATTAATAAAAAAAATCATACATTTTAATAATAAAAATGTTATTTTATATTATTTATTAATAAATAATATTATTAAAAGGTTTAATATATGTGCTATAAATTTATATTAGTTATTAATTGTGGTAGTTCATCCTTAAAATTTTCTCTTATCAATGCTATAACACAAAAAATTATATTATCTGGAATATCTGAAAAATTTAACAATAATGCTTATATTAAATGGTTTTATAATAAACAACATAAAATAATTAATTTTAATTGTAATATTAATCACCGGTTTGCATTGAAATATTTAATAACTAAAATATTAACAAAATATCAAAATATATTAATCAATATTAAAGCTGTTGGGCATCGTATTGTACATGGTGGTGAAAAATATACACAACCTGTAATTATTAATAGTAAAATTATAGAAGAAATACATAATGCATCAGTATTTGCACCTTTACATAATCCTATACAATTATTAGGTATAAAAGAAATTATTAATCTTTTACCACATTTAAAAAATAAACAAGTAGCAGTATTTGATACATCTTTTCATCAAACTATGTCTCCAGAATCTTATTTATATGCAATACCATTAAAATTTTATACAAAATATAAAATTAGAAAATATGGTGCTCATGGTACTAGTCATCAATTTGTATCTCAACAAGCAGCTAATTTATTAAAAATACCATTAACAAATTTTAATGGTATTACATGTCATTTAGGAAATGGTTCTTCAGTTACAGCTATTTATAAAGGTAAAAGTATTGATACTTCTATGGGATTAAGTCCATTAGAAGGTTTAGTTATGGGTACTAGATGTGGTAATATTGACCCTTCTGTTATTTTTTATATGTATAATCAATTACATATGAGTATAAATGATATTAGTAATATTTTAATGAATCAATCTGGAGTTTTAGGTTTGACTAATATTACTAGTGATTTTAGATATCTTGAAAAAAATTATTTAATTGATATAAAAGTTAAAACAGCAGTAAATATATTTATTAATAGTTTAGCTAAATATATAGCATCATATAGCATATTAATGCATAATAAAATTGATGCTTTAGTATTTACTGGAGGAATTGGGGAAAATAGTATATTAATAAGAGAAAAAACTATAAAAAAATTATCAATATTAAATTTTAAATTAAATAAAGAACTTAATCAAAAAGTACAAAAAAAGCAAATAAATTATATTAATGAACAAGATAGTATTCCAATAATGGTTATTCCTACTAATGAAGAATTAGTTATAGCGCAACATACTGCACAAATATTAAAAATATAATTGCATAAAAAAATTACAATATAGGATTATATAATTATGGTTAGAATTATTATGTCAATACCTGTTGATATAGATATAGATTTTTTTCAATATATTAATATTAGTTTAATAAAAAATATCAAATCATATAATAATAATTTAAAGTTTTTTAATCCTATTTCTTATATAGAAAATTTTAATTTAAATAAAACACAAACTGTTATCAGTAATAATTATAATATAGAATGTATAAAATCTATATCAGTTAAAAGCATTAATATGTTTGATGATATTAATCAATATAATGAAATAATTCAAAATATAATTATAAATTTTTCTCAACATAAAGATAATACAGATATTATTTTTATAGAAGGCATTTTTCCAATATGTTTAAAACAATTTATTTTTGATTTAAATTGTAAAATTGCTAATATTTTTCGCGTTGAAATATTATTTATTACTGCTGAACCAAATAATATAATCAATAATTTAATCATAAAAAAAATTAATATTCTTTTTAAGAATAAAATATACGATTTTAATATTAATAAAACATATATTTTTGTTAAAAATTTTAATATTAATAATAATTTATTTTTTAATATATATAATAAAAAATATTTGTTAAAACAACACAAAACAAAATTGTATAAAGAAAATATTATAGAAACAAATAATATATTTAATATTTATAATATTCCTTTTAATAAAAATAATGTTTTAGGTTTAACTATTAAACAAATATATAAATATTTATCATGTTATAATATAAATGTACATTTTTTATATAATATAAAAAATATTGTGTTTATATATGAAGAATTAATATTTAATGAACAATATGCAAATAAATATTTATTTATTTTATCAATTAAAAATAATAAATTAATACAAAAAATATGTGATTTATTATCTAATACAACATATATAAAAAATCTTTTAATAACAGATATAAATCATAATTCTCAATATGATAAAACTATATTAAAACAGATTATATATAATAAAAATATTAATATTGCTTATACAACAGATAATAATTTGATCTTATATAAAAAGTTAAAAAAAATTCCTATATATAATACAATTTTTATAAAAGAAGAATTATTAAATCCAATTATTCAATATCTAAGTAAATATATACCTAAAAATATTTTTTATAAAAAAAATATTATACATAATACTTATGATTCTCCAGAATTTTTTAAAAATTTTCTAATACAAAAAGCATCTAAAATGAATAAAACTATTTTATTACCAGAAGGTAATGAAATACGAACTATTAAAGCAGCATTAATATGTGGAGAAAAATATATTGCAAAATGTATATTATTAGGCAATGTTACAGAAATTTTGAATATTATTAATAAAAACCATTTATTAATTAATGATAATATTAAAATTATTGATCCTGCAAAAATTCGTAATAATTATATTGAAGCTTTAGTTGATATCAGAAAACATAAAGGATTAAATATTTATGATGCAAAAAAATTATTATTAGATAATATGGTTTTAGCAACTATGATGTTAAAAGAAAAACAAGTAGATGGTATTGTAGCTGGTGCTAGTACAACTACTGCTAATACTATTAGACCTGCATTACAGATTATTAAGACATCAACACAATATTCTTTAATATCATCTATATTTTTTATGTTATTACCAACAAAAGTATTAATATATAGTGATTGTGCTATTAATCCTAATCCTAATTATAAACAATTAGCAGAAATAGCAATTCAATCTGAACAAACTGCAAGATATTTTAATATTCAACCTAAAATTGCTATGATTTCATATGCTACAGGTAATTCTAGTAGAGGCATTGAAGTTGAAAAAGTATATAAAGCAACTCAATTAGTACATAAAAAATATCCTCATATTTTAATTGATGGTCCTTTGCAATATGATGCAGCTGTAGATAAAAACATTGGAAAATATAAAGCTATAAATTCTAATATTGCTGGAACAGCTAATGTTATTATATTTCCTGATTTAAATACTGGCAATACAACTTATAAAGCTGTACAAAGATCATCAAATATAATCTCTATTGGACCTATCTTACAAGGCATACAACAACCAGTTAATGATCTTTCAAGAGGTGCATCTGTTGAAGATATAATTTATACAATAGCAGCTACTGTTATACAATCAGAAAAATAATATATTTATTTTCATATATTATTTAAATAAAATCGTTTTTTAAATTGCATATGACTATTAAACTCGCAAATTATAGGTATACCTGTTGGTATATTTAAATTAATAATATCATTATCACTAATTTGTTCGATATGTTTAATTAAAGCTCGTAAAGAATTACCATGTGCTACAATTAAAACTCTTTCACCATTATTTATTTTATGAATAATGTGATCATTCCATATTTTTACTACTCTTGTTAAAGTAGTAGCTAAACTTTCTGTTAATGGTAATTCATAATCTTCTAATTTAGAGTATTTAGAATCATATCTTGGACATCTAGGATCATCTATTGTTAATTCTGGTGGATTAATATTAAAACTACGTCTCCATTTTTGTACTTGTTTTATACCATATTTTTCTGCAATCTGATCCTTATTCATACCTTGTAATGCACCATAATGTCTTTCATTGAGTTGCCATGTTTTTATTATAGGTATCCACATTTGATTTAATTCTTTTAAAGTTAACCATAAAGTATATATTGCTCTTTTTAATACAGAAGTATATGCATAATCAAATGTAAAATTATAATTTTTTAATATTTTACCAGCTTCTATAGCTTCTATTTTCCCTTCTTCTGATAAATCAACATCATGCCATCCTGTAAAAAGATTTTCTTTATTCCATTGACTTTGTCCATGTCTTATTAAAACTAATTTATTAGACATAATATATAACCTCATAAATTTTAAATAATTTTATGTTAAATATCAAAAGAAGAACCACAATTGCAAGTAATTTTTGCTTGAGGATTTTTGACTATAAATTTAGATTCATTTATATTTTCAACATAATCAATACAACTACCAAATAAATATTGGATACTAATTTTATCTGTAATAATAGAAAATTGTTTATATATTTTAATAATTACATCTTGTTCATTAATTTTATTATCTAACATAAATTTATATTGAAAACCATTACATCCACCACCTACAATAAATATTCTGAATTTTGTTTTAAAATTATTATTATTTAATATAAAAAAATTAATTTTATTAATAGCTTGTTTAGTGAATGTAATTAATTGATTATTTTTTAAATAGTTCATAATTTATAATTAATTCATATTTTTAATTTTCATATAAAACTTAGATTTATAACGTGCAGCTTTATTTTTATGTATTAGACCTTTATTTACTTGTTTATCTATAATAGATTGCATTTTTTGAAAAGATAAAAATGATAAATCCTTATTTTTATCTAAAATATTCTGTTTAACTTTTTTGATAAATGTTTTTAACATAGATCGATAACTCATATTATGTTTTCTTTGTTTAATAGTTTTTAAAATTCTTTTTTTTGATGATTTAATATTAGCCATAAATTATTCTTATAATTATTTAAATATTTTAAACACTAATATAATATAATTATAAAAATAATTATAGAGAAAATTCATATGAATAATAATATTTTTTCTATAAAAAATATTATAAAAGTAATATAATAAATATTACATATAATGTATAAAAAATATAAATATTATAATTAATAAATAATTTAATTATCTAAATAAAATATAAATATGAAAAATAAATTTAAATTAAATTTACCTTATACCATGTTCCCTATGAAAGCTAATCTTCCTATAAATGAGTTAGTTATATTAAAAGAATGGGAAACAAACAATTTATATCAAAAAATTTTAAATCAGTCAAAACATAAAAAAAAATTTATTTTACATGATGGTCCACCATATGCTAATGGCAATATACATATTGGTCATGCATTTAATAAAATTTTAAAAGATATTATTATTAAATCCAAAAATTTAGATGGTTATTTTACTAATTTTATTCCTGGATGGGATTGTCATGGATTGCCTATTGAACATAAAATAGAACAAAAATATAAAAATAATAATATGTTATTATCTGATATGGAATTTAGATTAGCATGTAGAAAATATGCACAACAACAAATAGAACAACAAAAAAAAGATTTTATTAGATTAGGTATTATAGCCAATTGGCATAATCCATATTTAACTATGGATTATAAAATCGAAGCTAATATTATTCGTACATTTGGTAAAGTATTAAATAATGGATACATTTATAAAGGTACAAAACCAGTACATTGGTGTACTAAATGTTGTTCTTCTTTAGCAGAAGCAGAAGTAGAATATAAAAATAAAACTTCTTTATCTATGTATGTTAAATTTAATATTATTAATAATATACAATTTAAAAAACAAATTAATATAGTAAAAGATGTACAAATTTCTTTATTAATATGGACAACAACACCATGGACTATACCAGCTAATCAAGCAATTGCTGTACACCCAGAAATAAATTATAAGTTAATTTTAATAGATCAAGAAATTATTATTATAGCTCAAAATTTAATACATATAATTTTTACAAAAATAGGAATAATACATTGGGAAATTATAGGTACTCTACAAGGTAAATATTTTAATAATATACAAGTACTAAATCCTATCAATAATAATATATCCAAATTAATTATAAGTAAATATGTTATTTATAAAATCGGGACTGGTATTATACATATGGCACCAAATCATGGTTTAGATGATTATAATATATGCATGAAAAATAATATTAAATGTATTAAAAATATAATTGATAAAACAGGACATTTTATTATTGGAATACATCCAAAATTAGATAAAATTAATATTTTTTGTTCAGAAAAAATTATAAAAGATATTTTATTAAAAAATAATGCTTTGTTTTATTCTGAAAAATATTTACATAGTTATCCTTATTGTTGGAGACATAAAACACCTGTAATTTATATGGCTACTCCCCAATGGTTTATAAGTATGGATCAAAATAACTTACGACAATTATCATTAAATATAATTAAAAATATTACTTGGATACCTGAATGGGGATTAAAAAGAATGACAATTATGTTAAATAAAAGACCAGATTGGTGTATTTCTAGACAACGTATTTGGGGTATACCAATTCCTTTATTTATACATAATAAAACCAATAAAATACATAAAGATTCTGTTCAATTAATAGAAAAAATTGCATGTATTATAGAAAAAAATGGTATTCAAGCATGGTGGGATTTAAATTTAAAAAAAATTTTAGATAAAGATTATATGAATTATACTAAAGTTACAGATACTTTAGATGTATGGTTTGATTCAGGATCAACTTATGACTCAGTAATGAAACAAAAATATAATATTAAAAATATTGATATGTATGTAGAAGGATCAGATCAATTTAGAGGATGGTTTATTTCTTCATTAATTTTATCCATAGCTACACAAAAAACTAATCCATATTATAAAGTTATTAGTCATGGATTTACTGTAGATAATATGGGTAAAAAAATGTCTAAGTCCTTAGGTAATATTATACAACCACAATATGTTATAAAAAAATATGGTGCTGACATTTTGAGATTATGGGTTGCTTCTAATGATTATTCAAGTGAAGTGCATATTTCACAAAGTATTTTAAAAAGTATTACAGATATTTATAGACGTATTCGAAATACTATACGTTTTATATTATCTAACCTAAATGATTTTCAACCAAAGGATAATACTATTGTTCCAGAACATATGTTAAGTATAGATAAATGGATTATACACAAAACTAAAAAAACACAAGATAGTATTATAAAAAATTATCATAATTATAATATACAAAATATTATTAAAAAAATTATGAAATTTTGTACAATTGAATTAGGATCTATGTATTTAGATTTAATTAAAGATAGACAATATACTTTTCTAAAAAATAGTATAGAAAGATTAAGTTGTCAAACTGCTTTATATATGATATTAGAAGCGTTAGTACGTTGGATTGCACCGATTTTATCTTTTACAGCACATGAAATATGGCAATATATACCAGGAAAAAGATCTAAATATATTTTTATGGAACAATGGTATACAAAATTATTTACTTTGCCTCTTAATAATAAGATGAATTATCATTATTGGTGTGAAATGTTTAAATTTAGAGAACAAGTAAATAAAATAATTGAAATAACACGTAATCAAAAAATTATAGGTAGTTCATTAGAAGCAGATATTATAATATATACTTATGAAAATATGTTTAATAATATTATGTTATTAGGTAAAGAATTACGTTATTTTTTATTAGTTTCTAAAGCTTATATTATTAAAGATAAAAATAATATTACTAAAAAAATGATTATACGTTATAAAATAAAAAAACATACAGGTATGAAATGTATAAGATGTTGGTATTATGAAGATAATCTTGTAGATCATCTTTGTCCTAAATGTATCAATAATACTATAGGATCAGGGGAAAAACGTTTATTTATTTAAATAAAATTTATAATAAATTGTTAAAATACAATAATTATATTATATATAAGATTATATAATATATTAAATTTTAATTAAGATACATATAATATGGAAAAACAACAAATTCGTTTAGCAATTGCAGGTATTTTAGGTAGAATGGGTCAAACATTATTAAAAGTATTAAATAATAATAATATACCTTGTGTTTTAACTAGTGTACTTGATAAAACAAAATATAATAATCATATAAAATATTTTAATAAAAAAATAAAAATAACGTCTAATATCTTAGATATAATTAATGATTTTGATGTTTTAATAGATTTTACAAATACTATATCTACAATGGAATATCTTAAAATATGTCAACAATATAATAAAAAAATAGTGATTGGTACTACTGGTTTTAATAAAAATGAAAAACAACATATTATTAATGCATCTAAAAAAATAAGTGTGGTATGGTCTGCTAATTTCAGTATAGGCATCAATATTATTAATAAATTATTAGATAATATTTCAAAAATGATATGTGATAATAATCAAAATAATGTAGATATTAATATTATTGAGAAACATCATAAATTTAAAATTGATTCTCCTTCTGGTACTGCATTATATATGAAAAATATTTTATTAAAAAATTTACACACAAAATATTATATGAAAGATATTAATTGTTATTCTATTAGAGCTGGTGATTATTATGGTGAACATCAAATTATTTTTTCTTTTTTAGGAGAAAATATTGAAATAATACATCAAGCTTCTGATAGAACACCTTTTGCTAAAGGTGCATTAAAATCAGCTATATGGTTATTTAATATTAATAAAAATGGTTTATATAATATGGATGATGTATTAGGAATATAAATATTTAAAATAATTAACATATTACAGCAATTCAGTACATTCTTTTATATATAAAAAATCTATATGATATATAATTCTATTTTTATAAGGATGATACTGAATATTTAATATTTGTGTCTTAATTATTTTATTTTTATAATTTATTAATTTAATTATTTTTTTTTGGTCATCATTAAAACTAGTTATATTAATATTTAATATATCTTTATTATATATAAATATAGGTATAGGAATAATATTTTTGCCATAAATAATTGCAGGAATTTTATTATTTATACGTAATATTTTATTAAATTTTTTGCCAATTTGTAAACGTTGAAAAATTTTTATAGTATTCATTTTATAAAATCACCTTAATTTATTTGAATTTAAAAAATTAATATAATTTTTTTGCTATTTCTAATAATTCTTTTTTAAAAATTTTTTTCATATTTTTAATAGCATAAGAAATATCATTATGTACTATTTTATCATTTTTAATGCCTATACACCTACCACCATAACCATTGCATAATAATTCAATAGCATATGAACCCATTCTAGATGCTAAAATACGATCATAAGCAACAGGAGAACCACCTCTTTGAATATGTCCTAAAACTGTTGTTCTAGTTTCTCTTTGAATTTTAGTTTCAATATATTTTGCTAATTTATTAATATCACAAATAAATTCAGTGATCAATACTATTGCATGTTTTTTACCTTTATCTATTCCTTGTTGTATTTCTTTAATCAAATCATATTTATTGTAAATAATTTCAGGCAATACAATAAATTCACAACCTCCTGCTATTGCAGCAGATAAAGCTAAATCACCACAATATCTACCCATTACTTCTATAATTGATATTCTTTGATGTGATGATGATGTATCTCTTAAACGATCAATAGCTTGTACTATAGTTTCTAAAGCAGTAAAATAACCAATACTATAATCAGTACCTGCTACATCATTATCTATTGTACCAGGTATACCTATACATGGAAAACCCATATCTGTAATTAATTTTGCTCCAATATATGAACCATCGCCTCCAATAACAACTAATGCATCAATATTATTTTTTTGCATATTATTAATAGCGATAGTACGAATATTTATATTGGCAAATTGTGGAAAACGAGCTGAACCTAAAAAAGTACCTCCTCTATTAATAATTTCAGAAACACTATGTCTATTTAATTTAATAAAATTATTTTTATATAAACCTAAATAACCATTATATATTCCAAAAACTTCCAGTTTTTGACCAATAGCAGTACGTACAATACCTCTAATAGCAGCATTCATACCTGGAGCATCACCACCACTAGTTAATACACCAATTCTTTTAATCATATTGAACCTCTATAAAATTATTAACTTTGAAAAAAACCATGATCGTTTTTAGGAACTACAGAATATGGATCTTGATGTATAAGTACTTCTGCATATGGAAACTTTCTATTTATTGCTAATTCTATTTGTTCTGCAATATCATGTGCTTCTAATAAAGATAAATTATCATCTAATACTAAATGAAATTGTATAAATCTTGTTGGACCTGCTTGTCTTGTTTTTAATTCATGTGCACCTAATACTTCTGGCCAAGAATTAACTAAATTCATAATAATTTTTTTTTCATAATCTGGCAATGATCTATCTAATAATGATTGTATAGATTTATAAATTACTTTTGTAGCATTAAAAAAAATAAATATACTTATAAATAATGTAATTAAAGAATCAGCTTTAGTAATGCCATATATATTACAAATTAATGCTACTAAAACAGCACTATTAATTAACATATCTGATTGATAATGTAACATATTAGCATGTGTTGCTTGACTATTAGTTTGATTAATAACTTTTTTTTGAAATATAACTAAAATTAAAGTTGAAAAAAATGAAATAGTAATAACTATAATGCCAATAATAGGATTACATAATTTCATAGGTACTGATAAGTGTTTTATGCTGTGAAGACATAAAAATAATGATGTTATACAAATAAAAACACTTTGTGTTAATGCAGATAATGATTCTGCCTTACCATGTCCAAAAGAATGTTGAAAATCTGCAGGTTGTACAGCATAATACAGTATTAATAAGTTAATAGTTGATGAAGTAATATCTATTAATGAATCAATACAAGCTGCTAATATACTAATAGAATGTGTATAATACCATGCTATAATTTTTAAAAATAATAATATGAATGATAAAATTATAGCAAAATATGTGGCTTTAATAACTAAATTATTATATTTACTTGTTTGTTTTTGAATAAACATTGTTTTTAATATAAAATTCATATATTTTCACTCTAAATTTTAAAAAATTAATGTATAATTAAATATTATTAGTTTAAATTTAATAATAATAATAGATTACTGTAACGTACATATTTATTCTATAAAAATATGTTAAATTTATATTTAATTATAAATTTTTTGTAAAAAAGTAACAGTCATAACATTACATACTATACTAAATAAAACATTAATAATATGAAAAAATATTCTGAAAATACATTTCAAGGTATGATTTTAATTTTACAAAATTATTGGGCAAATCAAGGATGTACTATATTACAATCATTAGATACTGAAGTTGGTGCTGGCACTTCTCATCCTATGACATGTTTATATTCAATTGGTAAAACATCTAGAAAAATAGCTTATGTTCAAATATCTAGAAGACCTACTGATGGTAGATATGGTAATAATCCTAATAGATTACAACAATATTATCAGTTTCAAGTAATCTTAAAACCTCCACCAAATAATATTCAAGAATTATACTTGAATTCATTAAAATCATTAAATATAGATTTAAAAAATAATGATATTTGTTTTATACAAGATAATTGGGAAAATCCAACGTTAGGTGCATATGGTATTGGATGGGAAATTATACTGAATGGTATAGAAATTACACAATTTACATATTTTCAAAAAATGGGTAGTTTTACATGTAACCCGATAACTGGTGAAATTACATATGGATTAGAAAGATTAGGTATGCATATACAAAATGTTAAAAATATTTTTGAATTAATTTGGTGTAAAAATATAGATCAATGTGTAACTTATGGAGATTTATATTTACAAAATGAACAAGAATATTCTTTATATAATTTTTATTATGCAGATACTAATTTTTTATTAAAAAATTTTCAACATTATGAACAAGAAGTACTAAAATTATTAAGTTTATCTAAACCATTAATTTTACCAGCATATAATAAAGTTTTAAAAGCATCATATTGTTTTAATTTGTTAGAAGCACGGCAATTTTTTTCTTCTACAGAACGTAAAAGATATATTTTAAAATTACGTAATTTAACTAAATCTATTATAAAAAAATATTATAAATTATAATAATTAAAATATTTGAACATTAATTGAAGTAGGTATGTATTATTATGAAAAAAGTAACATTTTTATTAGAACTTTCTATTGAAGATATACCATCTTATTTATTATTACAAATTACTAATATAATAAAAACAAATTTTATATATGAATTAAATAAATATAATTTTAAATATAAAATCATTAATGCTTTTATGACTAATAGGAGAATTGCTTTACAAATTCATAATTTTGATGTAATACAAAAAGATTATTATATTAATATTAAAGGTCCATATGTAAAAATAAAAGATGAACAAAATTTTAAAAATAAACAAATAAAATTTTGGATGATAAAACATAAGATAAAAGATTTTAATAATATTAAATTTCATAAAAATTATATTATATATAAAAAACACATTCAAGGTTTACATATTAAAAATTTTTTACCACAAATTTTAAAAGATACTTTACTAAATATATCATCTATACCTAACACAATGTATTGGAATGATAATAATTTTAAATTTATTAGACCTATAAGAAATTTATTAGTTTTATTAGATGATATATTTATACCCATTAATATTTTAAATATACCATCAAATAATGTTATTCAAGGTCATCGTTTTATTGGAGAACAAAAAATTTATTTATTACATGCTAAACAATATGAAACTACCTTATTTAATACAGGCAAAGTAATAGTTGATTTTATAAAAAGAAAAAATAAAATTTTAAAAGATATTAATAATATTATTAATAAAATTCATGGGATAATTAAATTATCTTCTAATTTATTAGATGAATTAACTGCTATGATTGAATGGCCTGTTATATTAATTGGTAAATTTAATCTAAAATTTTTAAAACTACCACATAAAATTTTAATTCATATTATGGAAAAATATCAAAAATATATTCCTATATATGATGATAATAAAATATTATTACCATATTTTATTTTTATAATAAATATAGAAAGTAATAATACTCACAAAATTGTTCAAAGACATGAACAAGTCTTAAATGCAAAATTTCAAGATATTAATTTTTTTTTAAAAAATGATATGAATATGCAACTAGAACAATATGTAAATAAATTAAAATATATTGTTTTTCATAAAAAATTAGGTAGTTTATATGATAAAACTATGCGTATTATAAAAATATCTGAATATTTAGCATTAAAACTAAAACATACAGTTACACATTTTTTAAGAACAAGTTTATTATATAAATGTGATTTAGCGACACAAATGGTTTATGAATTTGCTGATTTATCAGGTGTTGTAGGCATGTATTATGCAATAAAAGATAAAGAACATAATGTAGTTTCAAAAGCTTTATATGATCAATATCGATACAATATTTGTTATAAAATACCAACTAATAAAGTTTCTTATATTTTATTTATATCAGATAATATTGATACTTTAGTTGGCATGTTTAGTGTTGGATTATTACCAACAGGAGATAAGGATCCATATACTTTAAAAAAAAATACATTAACTATTATACATATCATGATAAAAAATAAGTTAGATATCAATTTAAAAAAATTAATCAATTTCAATATAAAAAAATATAATTATGTTGATGATAAAAATATACTTATAAATAATCTTATGCAATTTATTCTTAATAGATGTAAAAATTGGTATTTATCTTTAGGTTATCAAATAAAAATTATCAATGCTGTTATATTAAATAACTATAAATATCATTATAAACTATTTATTCTAGATTTTATAATAAAAGCAGTAAATAAATTTTTTCTGATTGAAAAAAAACAAAGTAAATTGTTATTAATAACATATAAGAGAATTAATAAAATATTAATTACAAATCAACAAAACATATCTAATCATATTAATATGAAATTAATTCTTGAAAAAGAAGAACAAATATTAATTAATCATTTAAAAAAATTATCTAAAATTATAAAAAATAAAATTTTAAACCATGAATATTATAATATATTACTCATATTATCTGAATTATACTATCCAGTAAATAAATTTTTTCAAAACATTATTATTAATAGTAATAATATAGCAATTAAAAATAATCGTGTAACTATATTACATAATATTGAAAAATATTTATTACAAATAGTTAATTTAAATAAATTAAATTAAATTAATTGTAACATATTTAAAGTTTTTTTTATTAATTTTTTATTTGTATCAGTAAGTTTAGTTAATGGTAATCTAATAAAATCACTATTAATTAATCCTATATATTTTGCTGCCCATTTAACAGGTATAGGATTAGATTCAATAAATAATTGTTGATGTAATAACATCAAAGATTGATTTAAATTATTAGCTTTTTTAATTTTATTTTTTAGAGCATAATTTACAAATTTATTCATATATTTAGCTGCAATGTTAGCTGTAACAGATATTACACCATGTCCTCCTAATAATATAAATTCAAATGCAGTACTATCATCTCCGCTAATTAAAAAAAAATTTTCGTGTACTAAATTTTTAATTTTATTAACACGAGATAAATCACCTGTAGCTTCTTTAATACCTATAATATTTTTAATTTTAGATAAACGATAGATTGTTTCAGGTAATAAATCACAACCAGTACGTTTAGGTACATTATATAATATTTGTGGAATATTTGTACTTTCAGCAATAGCTTTAAAATGTTGATATAATCCATTTTGTGTTGGTCGATTATAATATGGTGTTACATTTAAACATCCAATAATATTAGTTTTTTCTAAAATAGATATCATCTTTATACTTTTAGATGTAGAATTAAAACCTGTACCTGCAATAATTGGAATTTTATCTTGAGCAATATCTAGTGACCACATAATAGTATTGATATGTTCATTATAATTTACTGTAGCAGACTCACCAGTTGTTCCTAAAATAACTATAGCTTTTGTTTTATTATTAATATGATATTGAATAAGTTTTTTAAGATTTGATTTACATATATTACCTTTCATATCCATGGGAGTTATAAGAGCCACCATACATCCGGTAAACATTAAATTTAAACCTATATAGTTAATATGATATTTTAGTATGATAACAAATTTAATATAAATAAACTATTATTATCAATATTTTAATATAAAAATTATATATTTTTTATTTTATTAATATATTGTTGTAAAAAAAAATCTATTTTATTTTTAACTTCTATAATAGATAAAGTATTATTAATTTTTTTATATAAAAATTTTTTTTGTAATGATTGTTTTTGATAATATTTAATTAATGGTTTAGTTTGTTTTAAGTATTCTGTTAATCTATTATTAATAGTAATAATATTATCATCTGGTCTTCTAATAAGTATTTCCCCAGTAATATCATCTTTACCATATATTTTAGGAGGATTAAATATCATGTGATAAGTACGTCCAGAAGATTCATGTATTCTTCTTCCTAAAATTCTTGTAATAATTTGATTATAAGGAATATATAACTCAATAACACTATCAATATTAATATTTTCTTTAATTAATATATTAGCTTGTACTATATTACGAGGATAACCATCTAGTAGAAATCCATTTTTACAATCTTTATTAGACAAACGTTCTTTTATAATTTTTATAGTAATATTATCAGATACCATTAAACCTTTATTAATATTATTTTTAATTTCTCTAGCTAAATCAGTATTGTTATTTAACATATAATGACGTAAAATATTGCCAATAGAAATATTAGGTAAATTATATTTTTCTGCTATAAATCTAGCATGTGTTCCTTTACCAACCCCAGGAGCTCCTAATAAAATTATACGCATATTATGATTCTCATTCTTTTTAAGAAAAAAAATAATAATGTTTTTTTTCAAACATATTAATTTTTTTATAATATTTCATAGTAATATCTATTTGATCTAAATCACTAATGATAAAATTCAAAATAAATTTATTAATTTGAAAATTAAAATATTTTTTATGTACTATAATTAATTTTTTATCTAAATCAATTTTACAAAAAATACCTGGATGTTGGATAACTATATAAAATAATTGATCAATATATTTTTTATTTAAAGTAATTAATAATAATTTATTATTAATAGCATTATTATAAAATATATCTGCATAACTTGTTGCAATGATAACTTTAATGCCATAATCTAATAAAGCCCATGGTGCATGTTCTCTAGATGATCCACAACCAAAATTATCTCTAGTTAATAAAATACTAGTATTTTTAAATATTTTTTTATTTAAAATAAAATTTGGATTTAAAGTTTTATTATTATCTAAATATCTCCAATTATAAAATAAGTTTATACCAAAACCATTTTTTTTATTTTTTTGTAAAAATTGTTTAGGTATAATAACATCAGTATCTATATTGGCAATATCTAAAGGTGCTATAATACCTTCATATGTTAATTTTTTATTTTTCATTTTTATTATAAATTTCTTATATCAACAAAATAACCATGAATTGCAGCAGCTGCTGCCATCATTGGACTAACTAAATGAGTTCTGCTATTTCTACCTTGACGTCCTTCAAAATTTCTATTACTAGTTGAAGCACAACGTTCTTTGGGTAATAATTTATCATCGTTCATTGCTAAACACATAGAACATCCTGGTAATCTCCATTCAAAACCAGCATTTTGAAAAATTTTATCTAAACCTTCTTTTTCTGCTTGTTTTTTTACTATTTGTGAACCTGGCACAATAATTGCTTGTACATTATTATTAACTTTTTTATTGAATACGATTTTGGCAATACTTCTTAAATCTTCAATACGGGAATTAGTACAAGAACCAATAAAAACCTTATTAATTTCTAAATTAGTTAATTTCATACCTTCTTCTAACCCCATATAATTTAATGCTTTATATGCAGATTTTTTTTTATTATTATCTTTTATATTTTTTAGTAAAGGAATAGTTTCATCAATACCAATTGTTTGTTCTGGATTAGTACCCCATGTTATTTGTGGAGCAATATTAGAAATATTTATATTAAAAATTTTATGAAAATAAGCATTTTTATCACTATATAAATTTTTCCAATATTTTTTAGCATCTTGCCAATATTGATATTTTGGAACAAAATTCTTATTTTTTAAATATTTTAAAGTAATATCGTCTGGTGCTATTAATCCAGATTTTGCACCCATTTCAATGGACATATTACATATAGTCATTCTACTTTCCATGCTTAATTGTTTAATAACATTACCTTGGAATTCAACTACATGACCATTACAACCACTAATTCCAATTGTTTTAATAATAAATAAAATGATATCTTTTGCTGTAATTTTGTTAGGAATTACACCATTAATTATAATTAACATATTATTAAATTTATTTTGTTTTAGAGTTTGTGTTGCTAATACATGTTCTACTTCTGAAGTGCCAATACCAAAAGCTAAAGCACCAAATGCTCCATGTGTTGAAGTATGTGAATCACCACAAACTACTGTCATTCCAGGTAATGTAATACCTTGTTCAGGACCTACTACATGTACAATACCTTGATTGGGATGATATACATCATATAATAATATATTAAATTCATTACAATTTTTTATTAATGTTTTCATTTGTTTTTTTGCATTAATATTAGATACATTAATATCTTGTACTAATGTGGATACATTATGATCCATGGTAGCAAATGTTTTTTCAGGTCTATAAACTTTACGTTTTTTTATTTTTAATGCATTAAATGCTTGAGGCGAAGTAACTTCATGAATAAAATGTCTATCAATATATAGTAATGCAATATTATCTTCCATAATGCAAATTTGATGATTATCATATATTTTTTCATATAATGTTTTACACATTTTTCGACCTATATTATATTATCTGTAATTATATTCCCCATATCTTCTGTTGTAACAATCTTTTCTTGTTTTGTATGACACACAAGATCTGGAGTTCTATAACCTTGTACTAATGTTTTTATAATAGCATTATTAATATTTTGTGAAACATACGTATTTTTTAAACTATATTCAATTAACATAGAAAGTGATAAAATTTGAGCAATAGGATTTGCAATATTTTTACCTGCAATATCAGGTGCTGACCCACCAGCTGGTTCATATAACCCAAAATTATTATTATTTAAACTAGCAGAAGGCAAATTACCAATTGAACCACTAATCATAGCACACTGATCTGAAATAATATCACCAAACAAATTAGAACAAAGTATTACATCAAATTGTGCTGGATTTTTCATTAGTTGCATAACCGCATTATCTATATACATATATGTTAATTTTACAGTTGGATATTGTTGAGATATTTTTTGTAATACTTCTCTCCACAATACTGATGTATATAATACATTTGCTTTATCAATTAAACAGATTTTTTTTTGTCTTGTTAAAGCAATATTAAATGCAATTTTAGCAATTCTTTCAATTTCATATATATAATAAATTTCTGTATCAAAAGCATATACATTTTTTGTATTATTAATTTTACCTTTCGGTTGACCAAAATAGATACCTCCAGTTAATTCCCTTACACATATAATATTAAATCCATTAATTAAAATCTCTTCTTTTAATGGGCTTAAAGAATATAAATCTTTATAAATATAAGATGGTCTTAAATTAGCAAATAAATTAAAATGTTTTCTTAATTTTAATAATGAACCAGTTTCTGGTTTTTTTTGTAAAGGTAAATATTCCCATTCTGGACCACCTACTGAACCAAATAATATTGCATTAGATTCTTCACAACCTTGTAATGTAATTTTCGGCAATGGTTCGTTATAAGTATTAATAGCAGTGCCACCAACTTTAAATGTATTAATAATAATATTTTCTTTAAAATATTTTGTAACTTTATTTAATACTTTAATGGCTTGTTTCATGACTTCAGGACCTATACCATCTCCCGGTAATATAGCTATTTTAAATGTATTATTCATATATAATTACCTATTTTTTGCATGATTATTAATGATTTATATATTATTATTTATTTTTTCAAATTTCCATATATGATTTAAACTATCAATAATAGCTAATATAGATGTTTTCATAATATTATTAGATATACTAAATCCATGAAATATATTACCTTTATAATTTATTTGAATAAATACTTTATTTTTTGATTTAGTAGAAGAACTTTTAGAAACTAACTTATATTTAACTATTTTAAATTTATAATTAGTTATTCTTTCTATTACTTTATGTATAGCATATAAATATTCTTGGTTTTGATCTGTTGCAATATGTAAAATATCACCACATTTTAATTTAATAGTTACAATAGTAATTTTATTATCATGGAATTTAATATTAAAATTTACTAATGAATAAAAAGTTATTTCATTATCAATTTTATTATTAAAAGCTAAAGAAGCAAGTTCATAATTAAATATTTGTCCTTTTTTTTCAGCTAATTTAATAAAATTATTATATAATACATTAATATCATAAGTATTATCTTTATAACCCATTAATTCCATATGATATTTTAAAGCTGCCCGACCTGATTTAGCTGTTAAATTTAATTTTTTATAGTTCAAACCTATAATATTAGGATTAAAAATTTCATACGTTTCTCTATTTTTTATAATACCATCTTGATGAATCCCTGAAGAATGTGCAAAAGCATTTTCACCAATAATTGGTTTATGTATAGATAATGGTATATTACAAAGTTTACTAACTAATTTAGTGGTATATGCAATCTTATTATAATTAATATTTGTATAAAAATTTAAACTATGTCTTCTTGTATATAAAGCCATAATAATTTCTTCTAAAGCACAATTACCAGCTCTTTCACCTATACCATTAATAGTACCTTCAATTTGTCTTGCACCAGCATTAATTGCAGAAATAGTATTTCCAACAGCCATACCTAAATCATTATGTGTATGTACAGAAATAATACATTTATCAATATTATATATTTTATTTTTTAAAGATAATATTATATTATTATACTCTTCTGGAAATGTATAACCTACTGTATCCGGTATATTTATAGTAGTAGCACCAGCTTTAATAGCTGCTTCTATAACGAGACATAAATCATTAATAGGTGTTCTTGTACTATCTTCACAAGAAAATTCTATATTATTAGTATATCTTCTTGCATATTTAATCATAAACGTTATACATTCTATAATATTATTTAAATTAGTTTTTAATTTAGTTATAATATGTATAGGTGAAGTAGCTAAAAAAATATGTATCCTAAAATTTTTAGATTTTTTTAATGCTTCATATACTAAATCTATATCTTTTTCTTTACAACGTGCTAAACCACATATAGTACTATTTTTAATAATTTGTGATATTTTTTGAGAAGTTTTAAAATCCTTTGGTGACGACACAGGAAAACCAACTTCTATTATATCAACACCCATATCTTCTAATGCTAATGCAATATCAATTTTTGTTTGAGTACTCAAACTACATGTTAATGATTGTTCACCATCACGTAATGTAGTATCCAAAATAATAATTTGTTTTTTCATAAAAAAATTATCCATTTTAATGAAATTAAAATTTAATTTTGTATTAATATTGATCTTTTAAAACATAAGATTATTAATTTAAAATTAAATATATAAAATTATAATATTTATATATTTGTTATATAAGAAATAAAATTATTATATGTTATATAATATATAATCAAAAAAATTGAAATAAAAAATGTTATTTTAATAAAAATAAATTGTTAGTTCATATATAATAAAATATTAAAAATTATTAATTTATATTTTATATAAAAATACATTTTTTTTATATAAATATTTAAATTTTTTATAATATATTTTATCATATTATTTATATTTTATTTATATAAGGTAATTAACATGTGTTAAAAGATAATTTTTATATGATGAAAGCAATAAAATTAGCTAAAATAGGTATATATACTACTACACCTAATCCTAATGTAGGTTGTGTAATTGTTAAAAATGATAAAATAATTGGTACCGGCTATCATTTTCAAACAGGAAAAGCACATGCAGAAATTTATGCATTAAAAATGGCAGGTATTAATGCTAAAGGATCAACAGTATATATTACTTTAGAACCATGTAATTATAACAATAATACTCCTGCATGTTGTATAGCTTTAATAAAAGCACAAGTTCATCGTGTTGTTATAGCAACTAAAGATCCAAATCCTAAAGTAAATGGACAAGGTTTAGAAACACTTATAAAATCTGGCATTAAAATAACTCATAATATTTTAGCTAAAGAAGCAAAAAAAATTAATCATGGTTTTTTTCAAAGAATGTTATATGGTGTTCCTTATATAACATTAAAACTAGCATCATCTTTAGATGGTAAAATAGCATTATGTAATGGAATTAGTAAATGGATATCATGTAAAAAATCTAGGCAAGATGTGTATAAATTACGTGCACAAAGTTCTGCTATTTTAAGTACTAGTCAAACTGTTATTAAAGATAATGCGACTTTAATAGTTCATTGGCATAAATTATCAAAAAATATTAAAAGTCAATATCCTAAAAAATATTTACGTCAACCAATTAGAATTATTTTAGATAGAACTAATAAAATTACACCATTTCATAAAATAATTACTATACCAGAAAAAATAATATTAATTAAATCAAAATATAATATAAATATATGGCCTAAACATGTGCAACAAATAATTGTTCCATTAAACAAGGGATATTTTGATATAAAATATTTATTTAAAATATTAGGTAAAATGAATATTAATAATATTTTAATAGAAGCAGGAAGTATTTTATCTGGATTTTTAATTTTAAATAATTTTATAAATGAACTAATTATTTATATGACACCTAAATTATTTGGACATAATGCATTAAATTTATGTAATATAAAAAAAATTAATAATATTAATAATGTATTACATTTTAATTTTCATAAAATTAAAATGATATCTAAAGATTTAAAATTAATTTTAAGACCAACAAAAACACAAATTTGGACATAATATGAAAATTATTAGTGAAGGTATAGTGACAAAAAATAATATTTATATAGCTATAATTATAGCAAGATATAATATGTGTATAAATAAAAATTTATTAAATTTGGTTATAGATACATTAGAAAGATTAGGTATTATACAAAAAAAAAATATTACTATTATTTGGGTTCCAGGAGTTTATGAATTATCTATAACAACTAAATTATTAATACAAAAAAATATATATGATGGTATAATACCAATTGGTACTATTATTAAAGGACAAACATTACATCATAAATATTTAGCTAGAGAAATTTATAATACAATTTCTTATTTAACTATTAAATATAATATGCCTATTACATTATGTATATTAACTGCTGATAGTTTAACATTAGCTATAGAAAAATCTAATAATAAAATAGGTAATCCAGGCATAGAATCTGCATTAACATTATTAGAAATGATAAATATATTTAAATCAATAAAATTATTAAAAAATTAATAGGCAAAATAGTGAAATATAAAGAACGATATTATGCACGTAAATACGCCCTACAAGCTATTTATTCTTGGCAAATATCTCATAATAATTTTAATGATATACAATATTATTTTATAAATGAATCTATAAAAGATATCAAACATATAGATATGGAATATTTTAATGAATTAATTCAAGGTGTAATTTTACATAGCATATATTTAGATAATATCATGAAACCTTTTTTATCAAGAAGTTTATTAGAATTAGGACAAATTGAAAAAGCAATTTTACGACTTTCATTATATGAATTAATTCATCGTTTAGATATTCCATATAAAGTAGTTATTAATGAAAGTATTGGATTAGCTAAAATATTTGGTGGAGTTGATAATAGTTATAAATTTATTAATGGTGTTTTAGATAAAATTGTTAACAAAATTAGAGTATAACTAGTATGTTATTGATGACATATATATTAATAATATTTTTTTTATTAATTAACGAATAATGAAATAATATATTCTTATAATATAAAAAATATAACATATATTACAATAATAATTGTATTTTTTGTGCTATTTGAGGACCTAAAATAATATCAATTAATTTTAAATTAAAAGAAATAGCATATTTAACACTTTGTGCTGTTAATAATTTATTTATATCATCCCAATATACTGAATTTTTTGACCATTGTTGATAAGGTATTAAATTTTTCAATCCTAAAAATCCAGTCATTTTAGCTGTAGGAAAAATATTATTTTTAATTAATACAATAGAAGGTGATGCACATATTGCGCCTATAATAGCTTTATTTTTTTTGAATGTTTTTAAAATAGATAATAATAAATTATTTGTTGCAAAATGTTCTGCTGCTTGTAATCCTCCTGGTAAGATGATTGCAGCATGATTTTTATTAATTTTTAAATCCTTTAATAAAACATTACTCATTAAATGAGTACCATAAGCACATCTAATATTATATTTTTTAGTAGTACTTGCTACTAATACATTGATATTGCTTCGTGTAAGTATATCTATACATGTTATAGTTTCTATATCTTCTATACCATCTGTTACACATATAATAACAGAAGATTTTTTTAACATAAGTAATGTATCTCCATAAAAAATATATTTTTTATATAAAATATTATTTCCTATAATAGATAGGATATATTTTACATATATTTAATATTTTTTCTTTTATATTTATTAAATTTATATGTTTATTATCAATAATATCAGCTATAAAATTAGATATTAGAATAATATCTCGTTTTTTTAAACCTCTTCTTGTAACAGCAGGAGTACCAATTCTAATGCCAGAAGTTACTGTAGGAGGATGTATATCGTTAGGTATAAGATTTTTATTAACAATAATATTATATTTTTCTAGTAGTTTTTCAGCTTCTATACCAGTGATATTTTTATTTGTAAGATCAATAATAAATAAATGATTAAAAGTATTTTTATAAACAATATGGTAATTTCTATAAGTTAAAATTTTAACCATTAATTTTGCATTTTTTAATATTTTTTTTTGATATATAATAAAATTTTTATTTAAAGCTTCTTTGAATGCTGTAGCTTTAGCAGCTATAATATGCATTAATGGTCCTCCTTGACTACCTGGAAACACTCCTTTATCTAATAAATTAAATAAATGTTTATTTTTTTTAGAAGATAATATAATAGCGCCTCTTGGTCCAGCTAATGTTTTATGAGTAGTCGTTGTAACAACATGTGCATGTGGTAATGGATTAGGATATAATCCTGCTACTATTAATCCAGCAATATGTGAAATATCTACTAAAAAATATGCATTTATTAAATTGGCTATATTACGTATTTTTTTCCAATTACATTTACCTGAATATGATGAAAAACCACTAATAATCATTTTAGGTTTATATTTTTTTGCTAATTTTAAAATATTATTATAATCTATATGTCCTAAATTATTAGTATAATAAAATATACTTTTATATATTTTTCCGGAAAAATTTACTTTAGATCCATGTGTTAAATGACCTCCATGAGAACATTCTAGTCCTAAAATAATATCGCCAGGCTTTAATAAAGCATTATAAACTGCAAAATTAGCTTGTGAACCCGAATGAGGTTGCACGTTAACATAATCTGCTTTAAATAATTTTTTAGCTCTTATAATAGCTATTTTTTCAATTTGATCAATATATTTACATCCACCATAATATCTATTATTCGGATATCCTTCTGCATATTTATTAGTTAATTGTGAACCTTGTATTTGCATAACTTCTTGAGAAACATAATTTTCTGAAGCTATTAAATTAATATTTGTTTCTTGTCTTATAATTTCTTTTTTAATAATATCCCAAATTATTTTATCTTTTTTATAATATATTTCATTATTAATCAATATATATAACCACCTTAACAATCAAATTATTGTTATCTTTTAATTTGAAAAAAATCTTGTATTAAATTAGTACATTCTTTTACTAAGATACCTGTGTGAATTTTAATACGATAATTAATGTTATATAATCCTAATAAATCAATAAAAGCTCCTGTACTATTATAGTATTTTTTATTATATATACTAAATACTAAACGACTAACTCTACTAATAATAATTGCTCCTGAACACATAATACAGGGTTCTAATGTAACATACATAGTTGTATCTAATAATCTATAATTTTTTAAATACATGCCAGCACCACGTAATGCTATAATTTCTGCATGTGCTGTAGGATCATTATATATAATGGAACTATTTTTACCTTCAGCTATAATTTTATTATTTTTAATAATTACAGCTCCTACAGGAACTTCACCTTTTTTTTTAGCTACATATGCTAATTTTAATGCATATCTCATCCAGTAAATATCATTATTCATTATACTATACTATTAATTATTTATATTCAAGTAAATTACATTATATGAATAATATCAATTATTTATATAAAAAATAAATATTATATCTTTATTTTTATAATATACATATTTTAAAAATTATTATAGAATTAAAATAAATTATTTATTGTAATTATGTAAATATTTTTATTAAATAAGTGAAATATAACAATATATAATTATAAAATATTTTAACATTTTAAGAGATATTGATAGTGAGTACAACAATTACTTCCATTTATGGCATGCATGATCATATTTTTCCCGATACTATATTATGGGAATTTATTGAAACAAAAATCAAAAATATACTAAAAAATTATGGATATTATGAAATTAAAATACCTATAGTAGAAAAACAACAATTATTTCAACAAACAATTGGTGAATATACAGACATCATTACAAAAGAAATGTATAATTTATATGATAAAAATGGTGAAATTTTAACATTAAGACCAGAAGGTACTACAGGTTGTATTAGAGCAATTATAGAAAACAATTTATTATATAGTACAAATAATCGTTTATGGTATATAGGACCAATGTTTCGATATGAACGCCCACAACAAGGAAGATACAGACAATTTTATCAAATTGGCATAGAAACATTTGGGTTGCCAGAACCATATATTGATTGTGAAATTATTATTATTACATATAATATATGGAAAAAATTAAACATAATAGATTATGTAGCATTAGAAATTAATTCTATTGGTTCAATTACGATTCGTCAAAATTATATTAATCAATTAATATTATTTTTAAAAAATAATATTCATTTATTAGATTCAGATAGTATAAATAAAATTAATACAAATCCTTTACGAATTCTAGATAGTAAAAATTATAATACACAACAATTACTTATTAAAGCACCTAAATTAGAAGAATATTTAGATGAAAAAAGTATAAATAATTTTAATAAATTATGTCAGATGTTAAAAAAAATGAATATTAAATTTAATATTAATAATAATTTAATTCGTGGTTTAGATTATTATAATGATATTGTATTTGAATGGACAACAAAAAATATAGGTGCTTCTAAGACAATTTGTGGTGGTGGTAGATATAATGATTTAATAAAAAAAATGAGTTGTAAAAATGATATAAATGGTATGGGTTGTGCTATTGGTATAGAACGAGTATTATTATTAATAAAAAAAGTACATGCTATAAATTTTTCATTACATAATAAAATTGATATTTGTTTAATTCCTATGACAAATGATCATATTTTATATCAAACAATACAGATAAGAGAGAAAATTTTAAATCATTTTCCACATTTAAAAATTATTATTAGTTATTTTTTTTCTAATATAAAAAAACAAATTATTAAAGCTATAAAGTATAATACTCATTTTGTATTTATTATAGGAATTAAAGAAATAAAAACACAAACTATTACAATTAAAGATTTATATCAAAAAAAACAAATTAATATACCAAATAATAAATTAATAATAATATTATCTGATTTATTAAACAATAAATAAAATATTTTTTTATATAATCAATATTATAATTTATTTAATAAAGAGAATAAAGTTATGAATTATAACTATCCGATAATAACTATATTAGGTGATAATAATACAGGAAAATCTTTTTTATATAATATTTTAACTAAAACAAATATGGCTATTGTGAATCATATTCCTGGTTTTACACGAGATAGACAATATGGATATGCTATAATTAATAAATATCCTTATATATGTGTTGATACTGGTAATTTCTACCAAAATAATAATAAATTAGATAATGTTTTACACTTAGTAAAAAAACAAACTATAGAAGCTATTATAGAATCTCATTTAGTTATTTTATTAATTAGAGGTACTATTTTAAATAATATTGATTATGAATTTATTAAAATTGTTAGATCATACAACAAAAAAGTAATAATGATAATTAATACAAAAGAACAAATTAATATTCTTGATTTTATGTCATTAGGATTAATTTTTTTTAAAATTGATCTTTATAATTATAAAGATAATAAAAAATTATATAAAATAATCTATTCATATATAAAAACATTATATAAAAAAGAAAATACTAATTTTATTAATAAAAACAAATATGTTTATAAAAAACAAATTATTAAAGTATCTATCATTGGCATGCCTAATGTAGGTAAATCTACATTTATTAATAAAGTACTTAAAAAAGATAGAGTTATTGTAAATAATTTACCCGGGACTACTAGAAATAGTATTTATATTACATTACAGACCAAATATAATTATGATATTATCTTAATTGATACACCAGGTATTAAAAAAAAAACAAACTGTTCTATAAGTTTAGAATCAATAAATAAAACACTTATATCTATAAAAGAATCTAATATAGTTTTGTTTATTTTAGATGGGACTAAACAAAATTTATATAATCAAGATATATCTTTAATAGAATATATAATAAAACAAGGCAAACCTATTATAATTATAATTAATAAATTTGATTTAATTACATTGAATATTTATCATAATATGCAACATTTTATTTATAAAAAATTTAAATTTTTACCTATTACATATATATCAGCAAAAATTGGTATAGGTATAAATAAAGTTTTTAAACTAATATACCAAATATATAATCTTTCAATAACTAATATACAAACTTCTAAATTAATGAAAATTTTATATGCCGCTATAAATGCTGTCAAACCTAATATGTATAAGAGAAAAATAATAAAAATTAAATATATTCACGTAATTAAATATTGTCCATTAATATTATTAGTACATGGCAATTATGTTACAAAACTGAATCAACATTATAAACGTTATTTAATAAATTTTTTTTCTAAACAACTCACATATATTGGTATACCTATATTATTTAAATTTAAAGACAATACTAATCCTTATATTAAAAAATAAATGTTTGATTAATTTTATATATTATATAATATTTATTAATAATTTTATTAAAAATATTAGATATTATGAACTTTAACAAAAAAATAAATTATTATCGTTTTGAAATAGCACCTATGTTAAATCGTACTAATAAATATTGTAGATTATTTTATAGATTTTTAACAAAAAAATCTCTTCTATATACTGAAATGATACATTGTAATACTATAACATATAATAAAAATATTTTATTAACAAATTATCATGATAATAATATGGTGCTACAATTAGCTGGTAATAATCCTAAATTATTATCTTTGTATTCTAAATATGCAGAAAAAATAGGTTATAAGGAAATTAATTTAAATATGGGTTGTCCTTCTATAGGATCTCAAAAAGGAAATTTTGGCGCTTATTTAATGCATAATCTTCATATTGTAATAAATTGTATTAAATCAATGTCTGATAGTGTAAATATACCTATTACTATCAAAACACGTATTGGCATTAATGAAGATAATAGTTATATTTTTCTTAATGAATTAATAGATTCATTATATAATAATGGTTGTCAAAGATTTATTATCCATGCTAGAAAAGCATTATTATATAATAATAAAATAACTACTAAACAAAATTTTAAAATACCATCTTTAAATTATAAAGTTGTATATCAGATTAAAAAAAATTTTCCTAAAGTACCAATTACAATAAATGGTGGTATTAAAACATTAATAGATGTACAAAAACACCTAAAATATTTTGATGGTGTAATGTTAGGAAGAGAAATATTTAATAATCCTAGATTATTAACATATATAGATAAAAATATATTTTTTGATAGTACAAATAATATACATCCTGTTAAAATTATACAATCTATATTTCCATATATAGAAACTGAATTAAAAAAAGGAGTTTCTTTTTATACTATTATCAAACCCATATTAAATTTTTTTCATGGTATGTCAGGATCAAAAAAATTTAAACATTATATAAATAATAAAAATAATTATATGAAAAATACTAGTATACAAGTACTTAATAAAGCATTATCTTATATAAAATAAGAAGTTTATATTCTAATAATATATACTATACTTATATATTATTTTTATTTTTATTAAAATTAACACTTCATAATTTATGACAATTAATAATATTAAAAACAAATTAAAATTTACAAAAGATTTGCAAGTTGAAAATATAAAAATTCCACCTTATTCTTTAGAAGCAGAACAATCAATATTAGGATCTTTAATGTTAGATAATCATAGATGGGATTATGTGATAGAAAAAATTATCATAGAAGATTTTTTTATTATATCTCATAAGATTATTTTTCGCGAAATGCATGTATTAATTGATATTGGCAAACCTATAGATTTAATTACATTATCTGAAGCATTAGAAAATAAAAATAAATTAAATCAAGTAGGAGGGTTTGCATATCTAGCTGAATTATCAAAAAACATTCCTAGTATATCTAATATATATGCTTATATAGATATTGTACGTGAAAGAGCAATTATAAGAGAAATGATTACAGCAGCTAATGCTATAGCAGAAGCAGGTTATTTCCCTAATGGTAGAAAAAGTGAAGATTTATTAAATCTAGCTGAATCTCGTATATTTCAAATTGCAGAAAAACGTATTAATAAAGATACTAAACCAAAAAATATAGATGAAGTTTTAGAAGTAACTGTTTCTAAAATAGAATCATTTTATAAAACACCTAACAATGGTGTAACTGGCATTGATACTGGATATTATGAATTAAATAAAAAAACAGCAGGTTTACAAAAATCTGATTTAATTATTATTGCTGCTAGACCTGCTATGGGTAAGACAACTTTTGCTATGAATATTTGTGAATATACAGCTATGTTACAAGATAAACCTGTATTAATTTTTAGTTTAGAAATGCCATGTGAACAGATTATGATGCGTATGTTAGCTTCATTATCTAGAGTATCACAAAGTAAAATTCGTACTGGACAATTAAATGATAATGATTGGAAAAAAATATCTGGTACTATGAGTAATTTATTAAAAAAAAAAAATATATATATTGATGATTCTTCTGAATTAACACCTACAGAAATTCGTTTACGATCTCGCAGAATATTTAGAGAATTTAATGGGTTAAGTTTAATTATGATAGATTATTTGCAATTAATACGTGTCCCTTCTTTATCTTTTAACCGTACATTAGAAATTACAGAAATTTCCCGTTCTTTAAAATCACTTGCTAAAGAACTACATGTCCCAGTAATAGCTTTATCACAATTAAATAGATCTTTAGAACAAAGAGCAGATAAACGTCCAATGAATTCAGATTTAAGAGAATCAGGTTCAATAGAACAAGATGCTGATTTGATAATGTTTATTTATAGAGATGAAATTTATAATGAACATAGTCCATTACAGGGTATTGCAGAAATTATTATTGGAAAACAGCGTAATGGTCCTGTTGGCAATATTAAATTAACATTTAATAATAAAATTGCACGGTTTGATAATTATATAGATTACTATGATAATAGTATTAAATAAAATATATTTGTATTTATTATGTGTAATTTATAATTTTTTTTATATAAAATATTTTAGTTTATAAAAAAAATTATTGTATATAAACTTATAATGGAAATAGTTATGTTAAAAATTTTTAATACTTTAAGTAAAAAAAAAGAAATTTTTCAAGCTATTTATAATAATAAAATAACAATATATGTTTGTGGCATTACCCCATATGATATGTGTCACATAGGACATGGACGAACTTTTATTATTTTTGATATAATAATTAGATATTTTCAATTTTTAGGTTATAAAGTTAAATATATAAGAAATATTACAGATATTGATGATAAAATTATTAAATTATCTAATAATTGTGTAAAAAATATTAATAATATTGTATCAAAAATGATTAATGCTATGCATATAGATTTTAAAAAATTAAATATTATATGTCCTACTATTGAACCTAAAGTTACAGAACATATTACAGAAATTTTTAATATTATTGATATTTTATTAAAAAATAATAATGCATATATTGCAAAAAATGGAGATATAGTATTTTCTGTTAAAAGTTATAAACATTATGGTCAATTATCTCATATAAAAATTCATACTTTACATAAAAATTTACAAAATAATTTTTTTAAAAAAAATTATCAAGATTTTGTTTTATGGAAATTATGTGATAATACTAAAATAGGTTGGTTATCACCTTGGGGATATGGCAGACCTGGTTGGCATATTGAATGTTCTGCTATAAGTCATAAATATTTAGGACATAAATTTGATATACATGGTGGAGGAAATGATTTAATTTTTCCACATCATGAAAATGAAATAGCACAATCAATATGTGCTAACAAAAAATTTCATGTAAATTATTGGATACATACTGGTATGATAATTTTTAACAATAAAAAAATGTCTAAAACTTTAAATAATAATATTAAATTAAAAGATATATTATTAAAATATAATGAAGAAGTTATTAGATATTTTTTTACTATTACACATTATCGTAGTCCTATTATATATCAAGAATATAAATTACAACAATCTAGTATTATTATAACTAAATTATATAAATCTATATATTCTATAGATAAGTTTAAAAAAAATAATGTTATTAATATTAAACATGATTTAGAAGATCAATTTTATAAAGCTATGAATAATGATTTTAATACTCCTAAAGCATATAGTATTTTATTTAAAATATCTTATCAAATTTATCATGCTAAAATACATAATAAATTATTATTATATCAATATTTTATGTTTTTATTAAAAAAATTAGGTAATATTTTAGGAATACTTTTTTATAATCCTAAACAATATTTAGAACAACATAATAAAATTACTACATATAAAAAATATGAAATTGAAAATTTAATTCAACAAAGAAATAATGCAAGAAAAAAAAAATTATGGGATAAAGCTGATAATATTCGTGATCTTTTAAAAAAAGAAAATATTATTTTAGAAGATAATAATAATCATACAACATGGAAAAAAATATAATATTTTTTGTAAAATTTTATAATATTGTGTAAAAATATGATAAATAAATTACGCCAACAAATACAATATCATAATTATAGATATTATGTTTTAAATAAACCTGAAATTACTGATTATCAGTATGATCAGTTAGTTATTAAATTAGAACACTTAGAAAAAAATATACATTATTTGAATAAACAAACATCCCCTACTCAATATGTTGGTGATATTTTATTAAATAATAACAAAAAAATTAAACATAAAGTACCTATGTTATCTCTAAATAATACTTTTAAAGTCAAACATTTTTACAAAAATTTTTTTGCACCTTTACTACCTTTAAATATTATGAAAGAAAAAAATTTTTTTTGTTGTGAATTAAAATTTGATGGTATGGCAATTAATCTTTTATATAAAAATGGTATATTAATACATGGTATTACTAGAGGAAATGGATATTTTGGTGATAATATTACAAATAATATTTTATGTATTAAAGATATTCCTAAAAGATTACAAGGAAATAATATACCTAAAATTATAGAAATACGTGGAGAAATTTTTATTTCTAAACAAAATTTTAATTTTTTAAATAAACAATATTTGATGATTAATAAACAATTTGCTAATACTAGAAGTGCTGTTGTAGGATTATTACGTTTACATAATAAAAATAAATATTTAAAATTATTAAATTTTTTTTGTTATGGTGTTGGTTATATAGAAAATTTTTTAAATAAAAGTCATATAGAATTATTATATATATTAAAATCTTATGGTATACCAGTTGCTCAATATATACATACTTATAAAAATTTTCAAGATATAATAAAATTTTATAGGTTTTTTAAAAGAAATAGATATAAATTACCATATCATATTGATGGTATTGTAATTAAAATTAATAATTTATATATACAACAAAAACTTGGTAATAGTACTAAAGCACCTAAATGGGCTATAGCATATAAATTTCCATCACAAGAGCAAAATAGTATTTTAAAAAAAGTATATTTCAAAGTAGGTCGTACTGGTATAATTACACCAATTGCTTTTTTTGAAACTATTAAAATTTTAGGTGTAAATATTAGTTATGCTACATTATATAACATAAATGAAATATTTAGATTAGATTTAAGAATTGGTGATACTATAGTAGTACAACGTTGTGGTGATGTTATTCCAAAAATTATACATGTGATAAAAATAAATAGAACTAATTCAAATACTAGTCCTATTAATATTCCAGTATTATGTCCTAGTTGTAATTCAAAATTATATAAAAATATTAATAATATTTTATATTGTTCTGCTGGTTATAAATGTAAAGCTCAATTTATAAATTATATAAAACATTTTATTTCTACAGAAGCTATGAATATTAATTATATTGGTACAAAATTAATTGAAAAATTAGTAAATAATAATCTTATTTTTAGTGCTATTGATTTATTTCAATTAAATAAAAAAAAATTATTAAAAATTAATATAGGTGAACAAAATATTAAAAAAATATTATTATCTTTATATAATTTTAAAGAAATATCTTTTTCAAAATTTTTATTTGCTTTAGGTATAAAAGATATAGGTATTACAACAGCTAATAATATTGCTAAACATTTTCAAACATTAGAAATATTTTTATCATCTAATGTAGCAGATTTACTTAAAATTTCTGGTATAGGCAAAAAAACAGCAAATAATATTTTATTTTTTATAAAAGATAAAAATAATATTGATTATATTAAAATGTTAACTAAAAAAATAAATATTATTTATAATAAGAATAATAATATATATAATAATTTCTTTTATCAAAAAAATGTAGTTATTACTGGTACATTTTTCATAATTCAAAGATCTAAATTAATAGATAAATTAAAATTATTAAATGCTAATATTTTTAATTATATATCTAGTAATATTGATTATTTAATTGTAGGAACTAATCCTGGTAAAAAAATTATACAAGCAAAAAATAATCAAATTAGTATTTTATATGAAAAAAATATAATAAAAATTTTATCATTATAAATTTTATTTTTTTTAAATAAAAATATTTATGATATATTATTAATTAAAATCATTATTTTAAAAAATAAAATACATGGAAAAAATACAAAGTATAATAGAACATTATTTAATTAATAATAATGTTAATAGCAAAATTATAAATAATAAAGAACTAATAACAGCAGTTTATAAAACAGTAGATATGTTAAATAATGGTATAATACGAGTTGCTATAAAAAAACAAGATAAATGGATTACAAACCAATGGATTAAACAAGCAATTTTATTATATTTTAAATTAAGTAAAAATATATTATTTCATGAAAATTATAGTAATTTTTATGATAAAATTCCTTTAAAATTTAATAATTTTACAGAAAAACAATTTCAAGAAATAGGTTGTCGTATTGTTCCTCCTGCTACTATAAGATATGGTTCTTTTATTTCATATAATACAGTATTAATGCCTTCTTTTGTTAATATAGGTGCTTATATTGATAAAGGAACAATGATTGATACATGGTCAACAATTGGTTCATGTGCACAAATAGGTAAAAATGTACATATTTCCGGTGGTGTTGGTATTGGTGGAGTATTAGAACCAATACAAAATAATCCTACTATTATAGAAGATAATTGTTTTATAGGTGCGCGTTCAGAAATTGTAGAAGGTGTTATAGTAGAAAAAGGATCAGTAATTTCTATGGGAGTATATATAGGACAAAGTACTAAAATATATGATAGAAATACTGGACAACTTTTTTATGGAAGAGTACCAAAATATTCTGTAGTAGTACCTGGTAATTTACCAACAAAAGATGGTAAATATAGTTTATATTGTGCAGTTATAGTTAAAAAAGTAAATGCAAAAACTTTAAATAAAATTCAAATAAATGAAATTTTACATCAGTCAGATTAAAAGGTGTAGTTAAAAAAAATTAATCAATAATATATTATTATTATCTTTTACGTAAAATAATTTAAAAAATATTAATGACTATATTTTTATTGTGAGTAATGCATATAATAATTACACCTGGGAGGATTCGAACCTCCGACCGTTCGGTTCGTAGCCGAGTACTCTATCCACTGAGTTACAGGTGCATAATAATATTCTAGATTTACGGTGAGAGAGAGATTCGAACCCTCGATATGATATTATCATATACACCCTTAGCAGGGGTGCGCCTTCAGCCACTCGGCCATCTCACCTAGTAATTTCATTAATAATTTTTTTATATAATATAAAATTATAAATTTAACTAGTTTGAACAATTATATACTAATATATATGTAATTAGCAAATCGTTTGCTGATTTTTTTCTGCTTGAATGCGTTGATATATTTCTTCACGATGTACAGCTATTTCTCTAGGAGCATTAACACCAATACGTACTTGATTTCCTTTTATACCTAATACAGTAACTATTACTTTATCACCAATCATAAGTGTTTCTCCCACTCTTCGAGTAAGAATAAGCATTCCTTTTCTCCTTGCAAAAATATAATAATATTATTAATCATGAATCTAATTTTTTTATAATCAAATATACATCATAATATGATATTTTAATATACAAAATAATGAAATATTATTTTTTTAATATAAAGAATTTATTGTATTTAAAATAGAAGTTCTTATTTTAGATATAAATATATAATATTCATCTTCATTAATATTCATAATTGCTTTTGCTACTAATGAATCTCCTATAACTTTAATAATATGATGATTTATATGTTTCTTAAGAATATTTACAGCATTTATATTAATAATATTTTTTGTAATTTTAATAAAAATAAATATTTTTTTATTCCATTGTGTTGATAATACTATAATAGTTTTATTAAATTTTGATATTATATTTTTTAATATATAATTAAATAATTCAGGATTAAAAGTATATAGGCCACTAATAAAAATATTAATATTATTTAATATAATATTATTTTTTAATATTTTTTTCATTATTTCTTTAGACATATATAATTCTAACTCTTTTAATTTTTGTTGTAAAATATTATTTTTAGTTCTGTATTTATTAATATATTCAATAATATTTTTTTCATCTATTTTAAATATATTAACAATATTTTTTATAATATTATTTTGTTTTTGTATGTATTCAATAGCATAATTATGAGTAATGGCATGTATACGTTTTATACCATGTGCTATATTTAGAACTTTTATAATTTTAAATAACCCTAATTCACATGTAGTAGATACATGTGTACCACAACATAATTCTTTAGAAAAATTACCAATATCTATTATACGAACAGTACTATCATATTGTTCATTTTTTAAATAAATAATATTATCATTTAAAGTAATATTATTTTTTTTTTCAAAAAAAATATTTATACTATAATTATTAAATATATAATGATTTACTATATTTTCTATATTTTGAATCTGTTCTTGTGTAATTTTTTTTAAATAAGAAAAATCAAATCTTAAGGATTTTTCTGTAATTAAAGAACCTTTTTGTTGTATAACATTACCTAATATTTTACGTAAACTATAATTTAATAAATGTGTTGCTGTATGGTTTTTACTAATTTTATTTCTATAAATTATATCTATTTCAGCTATAATATTATCATCTTTATAAAAAATTCCTTGGATAACTATGCCAGTATGAATAATTATATTCCCATTTATAGTAGTATTGATTACTTGAAAAATATTTTTTTTATTTTTATATAAATATCCTATATCTCCTTTTTGTCCTCCTGATTCTCCATAAAATGGAGTATAATCTAGTATTATTTCTGCAGTATTGCCTTTATTAACAGAAGAAACTATTATCCCATTTATATAAATATTTAATATTATACTCTTAGTAGATAATGTTGAATATCCAATAAATTTAGAAATTTGTTTTTTATAATAAATATTAATTTTATTTTTAAAATTACTATTTTCTCTAGATCGTTGTTGTTGTTTATTTAAATATATCTTAAATTGTTGATAATCAATTTGTACATTTTTTTTTTGACATATATTTTTTATTATATCTAAAGATATACCAAAAGTATCATATAAATAAAAAATAGTATGACCATCTAAAATATTATTTTTTAATTTTTTTAATTCATTATTTAATAATATAGTTCCTTTATTTAAAATTAAATTAAAATTATTTTCTTCATTATGAATAATGTTTTTAATAAAATTATATTGTTCTTTTAAATATTTTTTATCTTCTTTAAAAGTAATTTCATTAATATAAAAATGTACTAATTTATATAAAAAATTATTTTGATAACCTAATAATTTCCCATGATTAATAGCTCTTCTTATAAGTTTTCTTAAAATATATCCTCTTTTTTCATTATCTGGTATAATTCCTGATGATATTAAATAAATAATAGATCTCATATGATCGGCAATAACATTTAAAGAATTATGTTCATAAAAATTAAGGTTTAAAACACCAGCAATATATTGAATAAATTTTTGAAAAATATCAATTTTATAATTAGAATTAACTTTTTGCAAAATACTACTAATTCTTTCTAATCCCATGCCAGTATCAACAGATTTAATTGGCAAAGAAATAATTTCACCATTAATATTTTTAGTAAATTGTATAAATACAATATTCCAGATTTCTATAAAACGTTCTCCTAAATTATTCTGATATATATTACCAGTTAATTGTTCACCTAAATCATAAAAAATTTCTGTAGATGGACCACATAGTCCGGTATCTCCTATTTGCCAAAAATTATCTGAATTATATAATTGATTATTATTATCATATATAATAATAATATGTTTTGGATTAATACCTATATTATTTAACCAAAAATTATAAGTTTCTTTATCAGTATAATATACTGTTATAAAAATTTTATTTTTGTCTAAATTAAACCATTTTATATCTGTTAATAATTCCCAAGCAAAAGTAATAGCTTCCTTTTTAAAATAATCGCCAAAACTAAAATTACCTAACATTTCAAAAAATGTATGATGTCTATTGGTAAAACCTACATTATTTAAATCATTATGTTTACCACCTACACGTATACATTTTTGTATTGTAGCAATATTTTTTATTTTTGGAACAGTATGTCCTAAAAAATATTGTTTAAATTGATTCATTCCAGCATTAGTGAATAATAAAGAATTATCATTATGAGGTATTAAAGAACTACCTGTTAAAATTTGATGATTTTTATTTTTAAAAAATTTTAAAAATATTTGCCGAATTTTTTCTGTTGTTAAAAACATATAATATAATCCTGATATTTAATAAGATTATATATAATATATAATATATAATATTTAAATATTATATCTACATAATAGTTTTTGGTAAAAATAAACTTCTTATTTTTTTTTCAAGTTCATTAGATATTTTTTTATTATTTTTTAAAAAATTAATAGCATTATATTTTCCTTGTCCAATTTTTTCATTTTGATAACTATACCATGATCCACATTTTTCAATAAAGTTTTGTTTAACTCCTAAATCTAATAATTCACCATAAAGATTAATACCTAATCCATATATAATCTGAAATTCAGCTTGTTTAAAAGGTACAGCAACTTTATTTTTAACTACTTTAACTCTTGTTTCACTGCCAATAATATTATCACCTTGTTTTACATTGCCAATTTTACGTATATCTAATCTAACAGAAGAATAAAATTTTAATGCATTACCACCCGTTGTAACTTCAGGATTACCGAATACTATTCCAATTTTCATACGAATTTGATTAATAAAAATTAATAATGTATTAGATTGTTTCATATTACTAGCTAATTTACGCATAGCTTGACTCATCATACGTGCTGCTAATCCTATATGAGAATCACCGATTTCACCATCTATCTCTGCTTTAGGTGTTAATGCTGCAACAGAATCTATAACTATTAAATCTATTATTTTAGATTTAGCTAATGCATCACATAATTCTAATGCTTGTTCTCCAGTATCAGGTTGCGAACATAATAATTTATTAATATCAACATTAAGTTTGCTTGCATAAATAGGATCTAAAGCATGTTCTGCATCAATAAAAGCACATAATTTTCCTGTTTTTTGTGCTTCTGCTATAATTTGTAATGTTAATGTAGTTTTTCCTGAAGCTTCAGGACCATATATTTCTACTATTCTACCAATTGGTAAACCACCTATACCTAACGCTATATCTAAAGTTAATGAGCCAGTTGAAATAGATTCTATATCCATAGTTCTATTATCACCTAATCTCATAATAGAACCTTTGCCAAATTGATTTTCTATTTGATTAATAGCATCATCCAAACATATTTTTTTTTTTTCTTCTATATTCACGAAATAAACCTTATATTAATAAATAATGATGTGTAATTTGAATAAACTATTAAAAATTTATAAAAATATATGTTTTGAATATATTAGTTAACTTATATATTAATTATTAAACTTTAATTTTTATATTTAATAATTATACTTTAATTATAATGAAAATAAATAAAATTAACATAATACCCACATATAATTTAAATTTAATGCACTTACAGTGTCCTTATACAATTATAAAATTAAAAAAAAAAACTGATTGTATGCAAAAAGATGATACATTATTAATTACTACAAATAATAATATAGTAAAATTAGATATTATAAGTTTTTGTAATTTTATGAATTTTAAAATAATAAAAAAACAAACTAATATTTTACCCTATGTATTTTTAATACAAAAATAGTATGTTATATTTTTTAATTATTTTTTTTATATAGAGCATATGTCACATAACTAAATTGTTTTTCACGATATTTAATCCAATTTGATGGTAAAAATAAATTTTTACTATTTGCCATATATTCTATATAAATCAATGCATTAGGATTGAGACATGCATGTTTTTCTAGTAACATACATACTTGTGAAAGTAAAGTATTATTTATATTAAAAGGTGGATCAATAAATACTAAATCAAATGTTTCTGATGTATAAGATATAAAATTTATAATATTATCATAAATTAATGATATATTAATTTTATTAAATGACATAATATTTTTTTTTAATTGTATAAAAATATGATAATTATTTTCTATTAATGTAGCTGATAATGCATTTCTAGATAAAGCTTCTAAACTTAGCGAACCAGTACCAGCAAAACAATCTAAACATTTCATCATATGAAGATTATTTGTTAACCAATTAAATAAATTAGCACGAATAAAATTCATTGTAGGTTTTAATTTATTATGATTTATAACATATATACTTTTATATTTCCATTTACCAGTAATAATATAGATTTTACGCATAATTATTATTTTTAAAATTAATATATAAATTTATTTTGATATTTTATGTAAATGATGTTCTAATTTAATTGTATAAGATAGTATAATTTAAATCAATTTTTTATTTTAAATTAAAGTTTATAAAATAAACACATGATAATAAAAAAAAATATAAATAACAAAAGTTTTTTTAGTTCTTTAGCATCAAATTTATGGAAAACTAGTAAAAATATTAGTAAAAACTTTATTAATTTATTTAGAAAAAAACATAATATTAATGTTAATTTTTTTAATTCTTTAAAAGAAACATTAATTATTTCTGATATAGGTATAAAAACTACCAATGATATAGTTAATAAAACTATTCAGTACTCTAAATTAAATAATATACAATATTCAGATCAATTATATAATTTTATTAAACAAGAAATGTTTAATATATTATCTATAGTTGAAAAACCTTTAATAATTAATAGTATGAATAAACCTTTTATTATTTTAATATTTGGTATAAATGGTGTAGGTAAAACAACAACTATAGGTAAATTAGCATATTATTTTTATAAACAAAATAAATCTGTTTATTTAGCTTCTGGAGATACATTTAGAGCAGGTGCTAATGAACAATTAAAAATATGGAGTTATAAAAGTAATAGTTATATTATAAATAATAATAAAATACATGATAGTTCTGCTGTAATTTATGATGCAATAGTAAAAACAAAAAAAGATAATATAGATATATTAATAATAGATACTGCAGGCAGATTACATAATAATATTTCTTTATTAGAAGAATTAAAAAAAAATGTACGAGTAATTAAAAAAAAAATATATGATGCTCCAAATGAAACTATGTTAATATTAGATTCTAATATTGGACAAAATTCCATTAATCAATTTAAAATATTTAATAAACATATTAATATAACTGGTATTACTATAACTAAACTTGACGGAACTGCTAAGGGAGGAGTTATTTTTTCTTTAGCAAATGAATTTAAAATTCCTATAAGATATATATGTACAGGAGAACAAATACAAGATTTACATTTATTTAATGCTGAAAATTTTATTAATACTATTTTCACAAAAAATTAAGTTTTATTATAAAAAATGTAAAAAAATTATATTTTAAGAGGTTGAAAATGTATAATCACATATTAACTATAACTCCAAGAATATTTATTAATTCTTTAGGTTCTTTAGATTCATATATATATGCAACCAATAATTATCCAATTTTAACTGCAGAAGAAGAAAAAAATCTGTCATGTAAATTTTTTTATAAAAGTGATATAGAAGCTGCAAAAAAGCTAATTCTATCACATTTACGATTTGTTG
The DNA here is from genome assembly GCF_012571795.1 of Enterobacteriaceae endosymbiont of Neohaemonia nigricornis. NCBI lineage: Bacteria > Pseudomonadati > Pseudomonadota > Gammaproteobacteria > Enterobacterales > Enterobacteriaceae > Enterobacteriaceae endosymbiont of Neohaemonia nigricornis. The sequence continues at coordinate 22,052 of NZ_CP046222.1, read as the reverse complement.
TACATGTTGCTAAACATTATTCAGGTTATGGTTTACAACAAGCAGATATAATACAAGAAGGCAATATTGGATTAATGAAAGCAGTTAAAAGATTTAATCCTAATATTGGTGTACGTTTAGTATCTTTTGCTATTCATTGGATTAAAGCTGAAATACATGAATATGTTTTACGTAATTGGCGTATAGTTAAAGTAGCCACAACTAAAGCTCAAAGAAAATTATTTTTTAATTTACGTAAGGCAAAACAAAGATTAGGTTGGTTTCATAAAGATGAAATAAACATGGTAGCTAAAACATTAGGTGTGTCTATTAAAGATGTATATGAAATGGAATCACGTATGTCATCACAAGATATTACATTAAACATTCCTAGTGATACTTCTTATAATAATAATAGTAATATTAATTATTTAATTAAGGATAAAACATCTAATTTTGCAAAATTAATAGAAAAAAATAATTGGACAAAATTTATTACACATAAATTAGTTAATGCTATAAAAAAATTAGATAATCGTAGTCGTGATATTATTAATTCGCGATGGTTAAATAAGAATAATACAAAAGAAACATTACAATCATTAGCTAATTATTATGGTATATCAGCAGAACGAATTCGTCAATTAGAAACTAATGCTATGAAAAAATTACGGTTATTAATAGAACAATCATAAATATATTTATTTAGAATTATAAAGAAGGAATAATATAATGGCAGGTAAAAGAGGTATTAACAAAGTAATTTTAATTGGTCATGTCGGTAAAAATCCTGATATACGTTATATGCCTAATGGCAATCCTGTAGTTAACATTGTTATTGCTACAACAGATTATTGGAAAGATAAAAATACAGGTGAAAATAAAGAAAAAACAGAATGGCATAGAGTTGTTATATTTGGTAAATTAGCTGAAATAGCTAATGAATATCTTAAGAAAGGTATACAAATATATATAGAAGGATATTTACAAACACGTAAATGGCAAAATCAAAACGGACAAGATAATTATATAACAGAAATTATTGTTAGTGTAGGTGGAACAATGCAAATATTAAGTCCTTTAAAAATAAAAAATGATAATGAATCATTAACTACACAACAACATAATACAACAAAACCAACAAAAGATTCTTGGGAAAATAAAATAGATACAAAAATAACAGATAAAAAAGATTTTTCTTTAACAAAACAAAAAAATATAGATGATAATTCTACTATTAATTTTGAAGACGATATTCCTTTTTAAAATTCTAATAATTGTCAATATTTAAATTTAATATTACATATATATTTAAAACATATTAATAATGTTACATAATAATAAAATACTTTTACAATTAAAAAATAAATTATCAAAAATATCTAATTATTTAGAAGGTATTGTAAAAATAATAAATAAAAATTTTGTAATATTATCTATAAAAAATAAAAAAATGTATAATATTTCTATTACATATTTAGATAAAATTATGTGTGGAGATCGTGTATTATTTTTTGTAAAATCTAATAGTACATTAGAAGAAGCTATTCCTATTAAATTATTACAATCTAATATAAATATATTTATAGGTAATATTAAAAAAATAAATAATAAATTATATTTTATACCATTAAATAATGCTAATTATAAACATAATTTAATTATTTCACATAATAGAAATATATATAATTTAAAGGATGATGATTTAATTTTAGCTAAAATTATTAATCATCCTTTACAAAATTTTCATAAGTTTAAAGTAGAAATTATTGAATATTTTCCATATAAAAATAAATATTTATTACAATTTTGGAAAATTTTTTCTAAATATAATATAGATATAAGTCCACCTAGTGATAGTTTATGTCATAATATTAAGATAATTGATAATAATACACACAGAAGAGATTTAACCAAATTATGTTTTATTACTATAGATAATATTAATACTAAAGATATTGATGATGCTATATATATAGAAGAAATAAATACACAGCAATTACAAATTTATGTAGCTATTGCTGATCCTACATCATATATTGAATATAATAGTAAAATAGATATTATTGCATCAAATAGAATGTTTACTACTTATTTCCCAGAATTTATTATTCCTTTATTACCTAAATATATATCAGAAAATATATGTTCATTACAACCAATGCAAATTAGATCTACTTTAGTTTGTAAAATGATTATTAATAATGATGGTATTTTATTACAAAATGCAGAATTTTTTATGGGATTAATACAATCTAAAGCACAATTAAATTATGTTAATGTTTCTAATTGGTTAGATAATATTGGCACATGGCAACCAGAAAATTATGAAATAAAAAATCAAATTAATTTATTATATAAGAGTTATATATATCGTAGACAATGGAGTAAAAAAAACACAATATTTTTTAATAATCCTATATATAAATTAATAATGAATGATCAACTTCAAATTTTGAATATAAAATTAGAACCTAAAAGAATTGCACATAAAATTATTGAAGAAATTATGGTTGCAGCAAATATATGTGCGGCAGAAATATTATATAAATTTTTAGGTTTTGGAATATATAATGTATATTATGGCTTTAATTATAAAAAAATTAATAAAATTGTTTTTTTATTAAATGAATATAATATTCAATATAAAACATCTATATTAACTACTTTACAAGGTTACAAACATATATATCAGCAATTAAAAAAACAAAAACTTTTATTATTATTAAATCGTATACGTAAATATCAATTAGCAACTATTTTTCAATCTAAACCCGGCCCACATTTTGGATTAGGTGTACTAAGATATGCGACTTGGACTTCACCTTTACGTAAATTTGGTGATTTGATTAATCATAGATTAATTAAAGCTATTATACAAAAAAAATGTATAAATAAACCATCTGTACAAATAATTCATAATATGAATTATAAAAAACGTTTAAATAAACAAATAGAAAATCGTATTATTAATTGGTTATACATAGAATATTGTAAAAATATTTTAAATGATAAACAAATTTTTGTATCAGAAATTATTGATGTATTATTAATAGGATTAAAAGTTAGATTAATAAAAAATGGTATGTATGCATTAATTCCAATAAATTTAATATCATCTATATCAAATAATATTATTATATTACCTATGCAAGGTAAAATTTTATATAACAATAAAATATTATATAAAGTAACTGATTATATAAAAGTTATGATTGAAAAAATTGATGTAAATAATAATATTATTGTAAAAATTATTTCATAAAATATAATAAAAAAAATCATGACAACACAAGGACATTTATTTTTTACTATTTCTACAAGTTTTTTAATACAACATTTTATATGTTCACAATTTATGCATCATGATGATTGGTGGCGTATTATTCCTATATCTATAATTACTTGTTTATTGCCTGATATTGATCATTCTAAATCTATTATAAGCAAAAAATTAAAATACTTTTCTTATATTATTACAAAACTATTTAATCATAGAGGTTTTACACATAGTTTATGTGCTATATATTTAATATATTATATATTACAAATAATATCTAATAAAATTATTTTTCTGAAAATGGATATTCAATTAGGATTGATTATAGGATATTGTACTCATATTATTGCTGATATAATAACTCCACATGGTGTACTATTACTATGGCCATTAAAAATACGTTTTAAATTACCTATTATAACAAGACATTTATTTACAGAAAAATTTTTTTGTTATATATATTTTGTATTTTCTGTATATTTATTATATCCTGGATATAATCATATACTTATACAGTTTTGTATTAAAACATATATAAAATTACTTAATAATATTTACTAAAATAATATGCAATCAAAAAAAATATTAGTAACTTGTGCATTACCATATGCTAATGGTCCTATACATCTTGGACATATGTTAGAACATATTCAAGCAGATATTTGGGTAAGATATCGTCGTATGTGTGGTGATGAAATATATTTTATTAGTGCTGATGATGCACACGGTACACCTATTATGTTAAAAGCTAAAGCATCTAATATTCAACCAGAACGTATGATTAATAAAATATTTACTCAACATATAAAAGATTTAAAAAATTTTTATATCAGTTATGATAATTATCATACAACACACAGTCAAGAAAATTATTTTTTTTCTAAACTAATTTTTAATCGTTTAAAAAAAAACAAATTAATTAAAAAAAAAATAGTAGATCAATTATATGATAAAAAATATAATATATTTTTACCAGATAGATTAGTACAAGGTACATGTCCATTTTGTTATAGTATTAAACAAAATGGTGACCATTGTAATAATTGTGGACGTAATTATGAATCTATAGCATTAATTAAGCCTATATCAATATTATCTGGAACTATTCCTATAATACGTAAATCAGAACATTATTTTTTTATTTTAAATAAATTATTTAATATTTTAAAAACTTGGATTATGTCAGGAGTATTAGAAGATATAGTAATAAATAAAGTATTAGAATGGTTTAATGCTTCTTTAAAATCATGGGATATTACACGAGATAAACCATACTTTGGGTTTAATATACCTAATACTACAGATAAATATTTTTATGTTTGGTTAGATGCACCTATTGGATATATTAGTACATTTTATAATTTTTGTTCTAAAAACAAAAAATTATGTTTCTATGAATGGTGGAAAACTAATTCTATTACAGAATTATATCATTTTATTGGAAAAGATATTATTTATTTTCATAGTTTATTTTGGCCTGCTATTTTAGAAGGTAGTTATTTTAGAAAACCTACAAAATTATTTATTCATGGTCATGTAACTTTAAATGGTTATAAAATGTCCAAATCACAAGGTACCTTTATTACAGCTAAAAAATGGTTACAATATATTAATGCTGATAGTTTACGTTATTATTATGCAACTAAAATTTCAAATAATATTGATGATATAGATTTAAATTTAAATGATATTGCTTATAAAGTTAATTCTGATATTGTGAATAAAATTGTTAATATAGCATCTAGAACATCATATTTCATTAATAATTATTTTTATAATACAATATCTAAATATATAGATATGAAAATATATTTACAATTTGTTAATTCATCTCAAATTATTCATACATATTTTATTCAAAGACAATTTAGTCATGTTATTCAAGAAATATTATGTTTAGCTGATATTGCAAATAAATATATAGATACACATAAACCTTGGATAACTATTAAGAAAAATCAGCATTTAACACATAATATTTGTTCATTAGCTATTAATATGTTTCGTATTATTATGATATATATTAAACCTATTATGCCTGATTTATCTAAAAAAACTGAAATATTTTTAAATACTATATTAAGTTTTAAAGATATTCATATACCTTTATTAAATCATCAAATTAATAAGTTTGTAGTTTTATTTGAACGTATAGATGAAAATCAAATAAAAAATATTATATCTAAATAAAAAAATTAGTACATATATTTTTGTTAATAATTTTATTTAATTATTCTTGGCACTCTTGATGAAATTGCACACATTAATTCATAACTAATAGTATTAGCAGATTGAGCAATATTGTCAATTTTAATATTATCACCCCATAATTCTACTTTAGTTCCTATTTTTGCAGTAGGAATATTAAATAAATCGACAGCTATCATATCCATAGTAACAGTACCTAATATCTTAGTTATTGTACCATGAATTAAAATAGATGTATTATTAGAAATATTTTTAGGATAACCATCACCATAACCACAAGCTATAATTCCTATTCTCCGTTTTTTATTTGTACAATATTGATGATTATATCCTACAGTTTCTCCTGGCATTAATTTTTGTATTCCTATAATTTTACTTTGTAAAGTCATAACCGGTTTAATAGATAGATTTTTAATATCTTCCCATTTACTTGTTGGTGAAGCACCATATAATAAAATACCACATCTAACCCAATCATAATGCATAAATTCATGCCATAATATAGCTGCAGAATTAGCAAAAGAACGCGTGTATGTATAATGGTCAATTGTTTTTTTTATAATATTTAATTCTTGAAATAAATAATGTGAATGTTTCGAACAGTCAGCAAAATGTGCTAAAAAAGCAATATTTTTTATATTAATTTTTTTTTTTATAATATAAATTATATTATGAATATTATTTATTTTAAAACCTAATCTATTCATTCCTGTATTAATTTTAATATATATATTTATAGGATATTTAGGTTGATAATTAATTAAAATATCTAACTGCCAATTACTATGTATAGTTATTGTTAAATTATATTTATATATTAAATATAAATCATTAATATTAAAAAATCCTTCTAATAATAAAATTGGTTTATTATGATATTTTTTTCTTAAAAATATAGCTTCTGATAAATTTAATACAGCAAAACCATCTGTTAATATTAAACTTTTCCAAATATTATTTATACCATGTCCATAAGCATTAGCTTTTAATACAGACCAAATTTTAGATGGAAAAACTAAATTACGTATCACATTTAAATTATGTTGTATATTTTTAGTATTAATAATTGCAGCAATAGGTCGTGTCATTATATTTTCCTTAAAAATACACTTTAAAATATATATATAAAATAATTTATTTAAATAAAAAATATAAACTAATATTCTTTACTTATAAACATAATGATAATATATAATATATTATATATTATGAATTTTATGTTTTTAATATTATAATTTTATTATAACAAAGGAGATAAATTAATGATGATTACCAGTAAATTTGGTATTGGTCAACAAGTCAGACATAAATTATTAGGTTTTATAGGAGTCATTATTGATGTTGATCCAATATATTCTCTAAATGATCCTAAAATTAATGATATTACAGATAATATAATATTATGCAATAAACCATGGTATCATGTAGTTATGGAAGATGCATCAGGATATCCTATACATACTTATTTATCTGAATTACAATTATCAGGCGAACCTCTAAATGAACATTTTGAATATTCCTCATTAGATGAATTATCTAATTCTATAAAAAAACAATTTATACAACCTAGATTACGTAATTAAATCATAAATAATGATTAATTATATTTGGAAGATAATCATTATATAATACATTTATTTTATTTTTTATTAATAAAATTTATAGCATTTATTATATGTTTGATAGTTTTATTTTTACCCATTAAATATATAATTTCATGGATTGGTGGACTAATATTAGATCCAGTAATTACAAAACGTAATGGCATAGCAATTTTAGAAAAAGATAAATTTAGTTCTTTAGTTATTTGTTTTATTGTTAAATTAATATTAATAATAGACCATTGTTGTATAGATATAAAAGACATGTATATTGTTTTTAAAATATATTTAGTATTTTGATTTAAAAATAATAATGATTGATTATTAGTTTTATAATTAGGTTTAGTATAAAAAATAAGACATAAATTATTAATTTCTTGTAATGTATTACATCTATTATAAAAAATATCATAAATATTTTGTATAGTTGGTCCATTATTTATATCAAAATTTTTATTTTTACAAAAATTTATTAAATAATTCATCATATAATCTTTAGATAATTGTTTTAAATAGTATTTATTTAACCAATTTAATTTATTTATATCAAAAATACTAGGTGATTTATTTAATTGCTTTAAACTAAATAATTGTTTCATTTCTTGTAATGTAAAAATTTCCTTATTACCATATGACCATCCTAATCTTAAAATATAATTTAATAATGCTTGTGGTAGATATCCATCTTTTTTATATTGTAATATATTAATATCTTGATGTTTTTTAGAAATTTTTTTACCAAATTTATTTGTAATAATAGAAACATGTACATAATATGGTATTGGTTTATTTAATGCTTTAATTATGTTAATTTGTTTAGGGGTATTATTAATATGTTCTTCTCCTCTAATAATATGAGTAATATTCATATCTAAATCATCAATAACAACACAAAAATTATATGTGGGTGTGCCATCACTTCTTTGTATAATAAAATCATCTAATTCTATATTATTAATAGTAATATTGCCCCTAACAAGATCTTTAAAAGTAGTAGAACCAATATGTGGCATACGAAATCTTACTACATATGGTATATTTTGTTTAATTGTATTATTACGACATCTACCATTGTATTTTGTTTTAATGCCTAATAATATTTGTTTTTCTTTATCCTTTTTAAGTAATGATTTAGAACAATAACATTTATAAGCTATACCTTTATTTAACATATTATTAATAATTTTTTTGTATGTATTTAATTTAGTACTTTGTAAATAAGGACCTTTATCCCAATCAATATTTAACCATTTTAGACTATTAACAATATTTTCAAGAAAATTATTTTGAATTTTTTTTGCATTAGTATCTTCTATTCTTAAAATAAATATTCCATTATTTTTTCTTGCAAATAACCAGGAATATAATGCAGTACGTATATTTCCTATATGTAAATAACCACTTGGACTAGGTGCAAAACGTGTTATAATTTTCATATTATATTTTTTATATTTTTTAAATATTAATTATTATATATGATTTATAATATATATATTATTTTTTTTAAAATAAATGTTGACTTATTTATATAAATAAATATAGCATAGAGTATATTTATTTTTTAGGGTGATTAGCTCAGTTGGTAGAGTCCCTCCCTTACAAGGAGGTTGTCGGCGGTTCAAGTCCGTCATCACCCATAAAATATAGGGTCGTTAGCTCAGTTGGTAGAGCAGTTGACTTTTAATCAATTGGTCGCAGGTTCAAATCCTGCACGACCCATATATGATTATTTTCTTTTTTATAAATATTATTTATATTTTATTATGTAATAAATAAATTTCATATAATAAAATCTAATATTATTAGAATTAATTTTTAATTTAGTATATATTTATATATATTTTAATATAAAATTATTAATATATTAAATATGATTAATTATAAAAAAAAAACTGTAGTAGTACATAATGGTTTAAATATAGATAAACAATATGGATGTGTAATACCTCCTATTTATATATCTAGTAATTATAGTTTTAAAGATTATAAAAAATCTAGAAAATATGATTATTCTAGAAAAAAAAATCCTACAAGAGATATTATACAAAATACTATTGCATCATTAGAAAATGGTATTGGAGCAATTGTCACAAATAGTGGAATGTCTGCTATATATTTAGCAATTATTACATTATTAAAACCAGGAGATTTGATTATTTGTCCTAATGATTGTTATGGGGGTAGTTATAGATTATTTAAAAGTTTATTAGAAAAAAATATATATAATGTTCATTTTATTAATATGTTTTGTAAAAAAACATTTCTTTCTGCTTTATTAAAAAAACCTCAGATAGTTTTTATAGAAAGTCCAAGTAATCCATTATTAAATGTTGTTGATTTACCTTTTTATTGTTCTGAAATAAATAAAATAGGTGCAATTAGTATTATTGATAATACATTATTAAGTCCTGTATTCCAAAATCCATTGAAATTAGGAGCTGATTTAGTTATACATTCTTGTACTAAATATTTAAATGGACATTCAGATTTAATTGCAGGAGCAATTATTACTAAACAAAATAATTTGTTAAATAAATTATATTGGTGGGCTAATAATATAGGGATTACAAGTTCTGTATTAAATGATTATTTATTATTAAGAGGTATTCGCACATTATATATAAGATTATATAAAGCACAAAAAAATACTCTAAAAATTATAAATTATTTGAAAAAACAAAAATTAGTAAAAAAGATATATCATCCTTCATTAAAAGAAAATGTTGGACATATTTTTGCAAAAAAACAACAAAAAGGTTTTGGTGCTATTATTAGTTTTGAATTTAATGGTTCAAATAATATGTTAAAAAAATTTTTGCAAACATTAACTTTATTTACTTTAGCCGAATCTTTAGGGGGTGTAGAAAGTTTAATTTGTCATCCAGCTAGTATGACTCATATTTGTATATCTAAAAAAGAAATGTTACAAGCAGGAATTTCTAATTTATTACTAAGAATTTCAGTAGGTATTGAAGATGTACAAGATCTTATAAACGATTTAGAACATGCTTTTAAATCTGTACATTCTATAATGTAATATATATTATTAATAAACAATATGTATTATTATATCTATATAATCTTGCGCTCTACAGGATTCGAACCTGTGACCAATAGCTTAGAAGGCTATTGCTCTATCCACTGAGCTAAGAGCGCATCATAGTAAATATTATAACACATGAAATATATTTTTATATATAAAATTTTAATATTTATTAAAATATATATAGGAGAGTACATTTTTATGAATGCTAAAATTATTGATGGTTACATATTTGCTAATAAAATTTATCAAAATATAAAAAAAAAAATTAAATTTATTAAATTTAATAAATTACAACCACCAGGATTAGGAGTTATTTTAATTGGTAATGATATTATTTCAAGAATATATATAAATAAAAAACTAGATATATCTAAACAATTAGGATTTGTTTCGTATGATTATTATTTACCATATAATACTAAAGAAACAACAATAATAAATATTATTCATTCTTTAAATAAAGATAATAATATTCATGGTATATTAATACAATTACCATTACCAAAACATTTGTGTCAGACTACAATTTTTAATACTATAGATCCAAAAAAAGATATTGAAGGATTAAATGCCTATAATATAGGTAGATTATATCAGCGTAAACCATTATTTAGATCTTGTACAGCATTAGGTATTATAAAATTATTAAAATATTATCATATTAATGCTTGTGGATTACATGCTGTAATAGTAGGAGCGTCAAATATTGTAGGAAGACCTATAGCATTAGAATTATTATTATTAGGTTGTACTGTAACTATTACACACCGTTTTACTGTAAATCTAAAATATCATATAAAATGTGCTGATTTATTAGTTGTAGCCATTGGAAAACCAAATTTTATTTCAGGAAAATGGATAAAGTATAATGCTATTGTTATAGATGTAGGTATTAATAGAATAGATAATAAAATTGTAGGAGATGTTGATTTTATAACAGCTACATCTAAAGCATCATACATCACACCAGTCCCAGGTGGTATAGGTCCTGTTACAATATCTATGTTAATGTATAATACTTTATCTGCTTATGAATCTTATAATAATAATATTCATATATAAAGGTTAATCGTTAAGCCGGATTCTGTCAAAGAACAGTCATTTATCTAGAATAATAATTACTTATTATTTCTTGCAGCTTACCCAGGTTTTTTATACGGGTTAATATATACAAACCTTTATTTAGCCTTGCTCCTGATGGAGTTTACATAGACATATATTATTACTAATATATCGGTATGCTTTTACCACACCTTTTCACCCTTACTATATATAGATAAATATATATTATAGCGGTATTTTTTCTGTTGCACTATTCGTAAGTTTACACTTCCCAGTTATTATCTGGCATCATAACCCTATGGAGTCCGGACTTTCCTCTTGTATACTTATTAAAAGTACACAAGCGACTGTTTTAATTAACCCATACCTTATGTATTATATTATATTATAATACATTAATCAATATTTTTTGATATTATTAATTTATATAATATATTTTTTTTAATTTTATATATTTGTGATACAATTTTAATAGCTGTTTTTGTTGATAATTCTTTTTTTAATTCATATAATATTTTTATTATTTTATCATTGTTGTTTATTATTACAGTTTGATTATATCCTTGAACAATTAGTACAATTTCGCCTTTTAGTCTATTTTTATCTAAATTTATCCAATTAATTAAATTAAATACAGTATCACCATGAATATTTTCCCATTTTTTTGTAAGATCTTTTGCAATTACTATATATCTATTTTCTCCAAATATATTTTTTATATCATATAAACAATTTAAAATACGATGTTTTGATTCATAAATAATTAATGTTCTATATTCAAATTTTAATTCTTGTAATCTTTTTATTCTTTTATTTTTTTTTTTAGATAAAAATCCTTCATAACAAAAACGATTCGTAGGCAAACCTGATGCTGATAATGCTAAAATTGCTGCACATGGCCCACCTAATGGTATAATTTTTATTGTATTATTAAATTTTGTACGACATAATTGTACTATTCTATATCCTGGATCATTAATTAATGGTGTTCCAGCATCTGATACTAATGCAATATTTTTGCCGTTTTGCAAACTTTTAATAACATTAATAGTTTGTTTATATTCATTAAATTCGTAATAAGAATATAATTTATTATTTATATTAAAATATTTTAATAAAATACCTGTTTTACGTGTATCTTCTGATAAAATAAAATCTACTTTATTTAAAATTGCTAATGCTCTTTGTGTAATATCATTATAATTACCTATAGGTGTTGGTACAATATATAAATTGCCATATGATATATTGTTTGTCATATTTTATTTCTTTTTTAAAATTACTTTTAATTATTTATTAAATATTATATACTACATTACAGAAATTAAGTGTTCTTTTATTTTGGAGGAATGGCCGAGTGGTTGAAGGCACCGGTCTTGAAAACCGGCAATAGGAAACTATTCGAGAGTTCGAATCTCTCTTCCTCCGAATATTATCTTAAAAATAATTAACATTAGTAATATAATGAAAAATAAAATAGTTAATTGGAATATAAATATAGCAGAATCAATAGCTTATAAAGAAAATATTTGTTTGACACCAGAACACTGGGAAATTATATATTTATTAAGAGAATTATATGGTAAATTCAATACATTACCTAATATGAAAATATTAATTAATATTATTAGAGAAAGATATGGGGAAAAAAAAGGTAATAGTATGTATATATATCATCTATTTCCTCAAGAACCTATAAAAAAAGCTGCAATTATAGCTGGTATTAATTATACAGATGTATGTTTATAATATATTTTGTGTTATGTTAACATTAATTTTATTAATAGAAAAATTTAATATAATCTAAAAAAAATTTAGATTTTTTAAAATATATGTTATTTAAAATTAATCAATAACAAATACTTAATTTGTTCTATATTTACTAAAGGTTTTACATATATTATATTAGCATGTAATTTTTTATTATTAATTATTTTTATGACAGAACCAATAGGATAATTAATTATATAATGATTATTTAATTCTGATGTTAGTAAGATATCACCAATTTTTATATTAACATTTTCTGGTATATATGTAGATTTTAATGTAATTGGATATTTACATCCTGTACCATTAAGAATTAATTTTACATTATTATTTTTTAATCTTACAGAAATAGAACTATTTGTACTACATAATAGTAATATTTCGCTATTATGTTTTTTTGTTGTAATAATTTGTCCTATAAATCCTATTTCGTTTAGAGCAATTGCACCTAGTGATACATAATCTGTTGTGCCTTTATTAATAAAAATTTTATCATAATATAAAGGCAATAAAATAGGTATTCTTTCTCCAAAAATTTTTTTATTTATATTATTATTAACATTTATATTTAAATTAGTGATACTATTTATTTGTTCTAAATTATATTTTTCTGTTGTTAAAGTAAATAAATTAATACTTTGTAAAAGTAATTTTCTATATAAATAATTATTTTGTTTTTTAATATTTTGACTACTAGAAAATTTATCATTTATATTTTTAAATATACAATAAGGTGTATTTACTAACACATATACAAAATTAATTTTTTTTTTAATTAATTGTTTTATTATATTAGTATTATAAACATATTTATTTATTAATATACATAATATAATTATAATAGATATAATAATAATTTTAAATTTTACAGTAGATTTTTTTTTAAACATATATTTTATGCAATTATTTTAATTATAATAAAAATTTATTCTTCACTAAATAAATCTCCTCCAAACATATCAATCATTTCTAGTGCTTTACCTCCACCTCTTGCTACACATGTTAATGGATCTTCAGCAATAGCTACTGGTATACCAGTTTCTTCAATTAATAATCTATCAAAATATTTTAATAAAGCACCACCACCAGTTAATATCATTCCTCTTTCTGCAATATCGCCCGCTAATTCAGGAGGACATTGTTCTAATGCTATCATAACAGAACTTACAATGCCTGATAATGGTTCTTGCAAAGCTTCTAATATTTCATTTGAATTTAATTTAAAACTTCTTGGTACTCCTTCAGCTAAATTACGACCCCTAACTTCCATTTCTAATATTTCCTTATTTGCATAAGCAGAACCAATTTGATGTTTAATTTTTTCGGCTGTAGATTCTCCTATTAAAGAACCATAATTTCTACGTACATGATTAATAATAGCTTCGTCAAATCTATCACCACCTATACGTACAGAAGAAGAATAAACCACACCATTTAAAGAAATGACAGCAACCTCAGTTGTACCACCTCCAATATCTATAACCATAGAACCAGTAGCTTCAGATACTGGTAATCCTGCCCCAATAGCGGCAGCCATGGGTTCTTCGATAAGAAAAACTTCACGTGCTCCTGCACCTTGAGCTGATTCTCTAATTGCTCTTCTTTCTACTTGTGTTGCTCCTACAGGAACACAAACAAGAACTCTTGGACTAGGACGCATAAAACTATTACTATGTACTTGTTTAATAAAATGTTGTAACATTTTTTCAGTAATAAAAAAATCAGCTATAACACCATCTTTCATTGGTCGAATTGCTGCAATATTTCCTGGAGTTCTTCCTAACATTTGTTTTGCATCATAACCTACAGCAGCTACACTTTTAGGAAAACCGGTTTTGTCTTGTCTAATTGCAACTACAGAAGGTTCATTTAATACAATTCCTTGTCCTTTAACATAAATTAAAGTATTTGCTGTACCTAAATCTATAGATAAATCATTAGAAAATATGCCCCGAAATTTTTTAAACATAATAATAGGAACCTAATGTTATATTGTATCGTTATATAGGATTAAGATTAACTTATATTAATAATATGCTATTAATAATAGCATTATCTTTAAAATAAATAAATTATTATATTTTAAATCAAAAATATTTATTTTAAAATATTTTGAAGATAAATTAATTATAAATTAAAATAATAATATTATTTATTGTTTTATAAAAAAATATTAATTGTATATAATTTTAATATAATTAATATTTTAATATTTTAATATTTTAAGGTATTTTAATAATGAAATCTAATCATATTTTAGTACTTAATGGACCAAATATTAATTTATTAGGTATTAGAGAACCTAATAAATATGGTAATATATCTTTAAAAAAAATTATTAAAGAACTGCAAATTATTGCTAAAAAACAAAATTGTATGTTAAGTCATGTACAATCTAATGCTGAGTATATACTAATTAATAGTTTAGTACAATATAGTACAAATATTAATTATATCATTTTTAATCCTGCATCGTTTACACATACAAGTATTGCATTAAGAGATACTTTATTAGGTATAAATATTCCATTTATTGAAGTACATATTACAAATATATATAAAAGAGAATTATTTAGACAAAAATCATTTTTTTCAGATATATCTCAAGGTATTATTATAGGTTGTGGTATAGAAGGATATTATTTAGCATTAAATTTAATTTTAAAAAAACTTAATAAATAATGTTTACTATTACACAAATATTATTTTTTTATATTTAATGTTTTTTGAAAATATGGTATGGCAATATTTCGCCATAACTATTTATTATTCTAACTTCAGGTTCTAACCAAATATTAAATTTCTGACCAACTAAATAATAAATTTTTGTAGCTAATTTTATTATATCTTGACCTGAAGCATTATATTTATTAATAATAATTAATGATTGTTTAGAGTATATTGTAGCACCATGATAAGTTAAATTATTTGATTTACATTTTTCAATTAACCAACCTGCTGATATTTTTATTTGATTATTTTCTAAAATATAGGGAATATTAGAAAATTTTTTAATAATATTCATCCCGATTTTGTTTGATAATAATGGATTTTTAAAAAAACTACCTGCATTACCTAATAATTTATGGTTAGGTATTTTTTTTTTTCTAATATTACATATATATTTAAAAACTTTTGGTGCAGTAATATTATAATCTAAATATTTTAAATCTTTATAATTTAAATTAGGATACCATTTTTTTGGTAATGCCAAACCCAATGCAATAACAGCATGATTATGATATTTTATGTGTTTGAATATACTACTTCTATAGGAAAATTTACATGCATATTTATTTAATCTACTTTTTTTTTTATTATATAAATTTATTATATCTACATAAATACAAAAATTTTCTAAACTAACACCATAAGCCCCAATATTTTGTATTGGCGCCGCTCCAATACATCCAGGAATTAATGCTAAATTTTCTAATCCATACATATTATTTTCAATAGTATATTGTACTAAATTATGCCAGTTTTCTCCTGCAGCAACATGTAAATACCAATAAAAGTTATCTGATTTAATTGTTATTCCCTTAATTCTATTAATTAAAACAATCCCTTGAAAATTTGTGGTAAACAATACATTACTGCCATTTCCTAATATCAGACATGGTATTAATTTTTGATAATATAATTTCCATATATCACATAACTGTTTAATACTATATACTTTAATAATATTATATGCATAAACCTTTGTATGAAAAGTATGAAATTTTTTTAAAGATAACATTTTATTAAAAATACTGATAAAGTTTTACTCTGATCCTAGTATTTTCCTACTCTTACATGGGGAAACCCCATACTACCATCGGCACTACAACGTTTCACTTCTGAGTTCGGTATGGATTCAGGTGGTACCATTGCGTTATATATACTAGGATCAAAATTAAATTATATAATCTAATTTTAAATAAGTTACAATAATAAAAACGATTCTGGTGTTGTAAGGTTAAGACTCACGGGTGTTTATTAGTACTGGTTAGCTCAACATATTACTATGCTTACACACCCAGCCTATCAACGTCATAGTCTTTAACGTCCCTTTAGGGATATCTATAAAATAAATAAATATCCTGGGAAGAATAATCTTAAGGTAAGTTTCGCGCTTATATGCTTTCAGCGCTTATCTTTTCCGCATTTAGCTACCGGGCAATGCCATTGGCATGACAACCCGAACACCAGAGATGCGTTCACTCCGGTCCTCTCGTACTAGGAGCAAATCCTTTCAATCTTCCAACGCCCACGGCAGATAGGGACCGAACTGTCTCACGACGTTCTAAACCCAGCTCGCGTACCACTTTAAATGGCGAACAGCCATACCCTTGGGACAACTATAACGGTCCTAAGGTAGCGAAATTCCTTGTCGGGTAAGTTCCGACCTGCACGAATGGCGTAATGATGGCCAGACTGTCTCCACCTGAGACTCAGTGAAATTGAAATTGCTGTGAAGATGCAGTGTACCCGCGGCAAGACGGAAAGACCCCGTGAACCTTTACTATAGCTTGATATTGAATATTGATTATTTATGTGTAGGATAGGTGGGAGACATAGAAGTATTAACGCTAGTTAGTATGGAGTCAACCTTGAAATACCACCCTTAAATACTTAATATTCTAACCTAAACCCGTAATCCGGGTTAGAGACAATGTCTGGTGGGTAGTTTGACTGGGGCGGTCTCCTCCCAAAGAGTAACGGAGGAGCACTTAAGGTCAGCTAATCACGGTCGGAAATCGTGAGGTTAGTGCAAAGGCATAAGCTGGCTTAACTGTAAGAATGACGGTTCAAACAGATGCGAAAGCAGGTCTTAGTGATCCGGTGGTTCTATATGACAGGGCCATCGCTCAACGGATAAAAGGTACTCCGGGGATAACAGGCTAATACCGCCCAAGAGTTCATATCGACGGCGGTGTTTGGCACCTCGATGTCGGCTCATCACATCCTGGGGCTGAAGTAGACGGCCGCCGTTTACCGGGGCTTCGATCAAAAGCTTCTCAAAAAATGATAACTTCATCAATTAACCTTCCGGCACCGGGCAGGCGTCACACCGTATACTTCCACTTACGTGTTTGCACAGTGCTGTGTTTTTAATAAACAGTTGCAGCCAGCTGTTATCTTAGACTGAATTCAGCTCTAAAAGTAAATTTTGTCACTTACTATCAGTGTGCCTTCTCCCGAAGTTACGGCACTATTTTGCCTAGTTCCTTCACCTGAGTTCTCTCAAACGCCTTAGTATTCTCTACCTGACCACCTGTGTCGGTTTATAGTACGATTTAATATTATTTTAAATACTTAGAGGATTTTCTTGTAAGTATGGTATCAATTACTTCAATACAATAAAGTATTTCGTCATCACGCCTCAATGTTAATAATTATCCGGATTTGCCTAAATAATCCATCTAAACGTTTAAACCAAGACAACCATCACCTGGATAATCTAACCTTCTTCGTCCCCCCTTCATAATAATACCAAGTACAGGAATATTAACCTGTTATCCATCGATTACGCTTTTCAGCCTCACCTTAGGTGTCGACTAACCCTACCTCGATTACCGTTGGATAGGAAACCTTAGTCTTTCGGCGAATAGGTTTTTCACCTATTTTATCGTTACTCATGTCAGCATTCGCACTTCTGATATCTTCAATAAATTTTACAATTTATCTTCAACGACTTACAGAACGCTCCCCTACCCAATAAATGTAATAACACTTATTGTCGCAGCTTCGGTGTATAATTTAGCCCCGTTATATCTTCCGCGCAGGACGACTAGACCAGTGAGCTATTACGCTTTCTTTAAATGATGGCTGCTTCTAAGCCAACATCCTGGCTGTTTATGCCTTCCCACATCGTTTCCCACTTAATTATAACTTAGGGACCTTAGCTAGCGATCTGGGTTGTTTCCCTTTCCACAACGAACGTTAGCACCCGCTGTGTGTCTCCCGTGATAACGATATTCGGTATTTGAAGTTTGCATCGGATTGGTAAGTCTGGATGACTCCCTAACCGAAACAGAGCTCTACCCCCGAATACGAATAACACGAGGCGCTACCTAAATAGCTTTCGGGGAGAACCAGCTATCTCCCGGTTTGATTGGCCTTTCACCCCTAACCACAAGTCATCCGCTAATTTTTCAACATTAGTCAGTTCGGTCCTCCAGTAAGTATTACCTTACCTTCAACCTGCTCATGGCTAGATCACCGGGTTTCGGGTCTATATCTTGCAACTTAACGCTCTATTAAAACTCGGTTTCCCTACGGCTCCCTTACACAGTTAACCTTGCTACAAAATATAACTCGCTGACCCATTATACAAAAGGTACGCAGTCACATTATTAAAATGCTCCTACTGCTTGTACGTATACGATTTCAGGTTCTATTTCACTCCCCTAACCGGGGTTCTTTTCACCTTTCCCTCACGGTACTAGTTCACTATCGGTCAGTCAGTAGTATTTAGCCTTAGAGGATGATCCCCCTATCTTCAAACAAGATTTCACGTGTCTCGTTTTACTCTTTAAGAATGTTAATATTATTTTTTTATATACAGGACTATCACCTTGTATCGTATGACTTTCCAGACACTTCTATTAAAATAATATTAACTAATATCTTTGGGCTGTTTCCGTTTCGCTCGCCACTACTAAGGAAATCTCTATTGATTTCTATTCCTCAGGATACTTAGATGTTTCAGTTCTCCTGGTTTGCTTCGTTATTCTATATATTCAAATAACGATAATGTATGATTAAATACATTAGGTTACCCCATTAGGATATCGCCAATTAATAACGTTTCGAATCAACTTATTGACGCTTTTCGCAGATTAGCACGTCCTTCATCGCCTCTGACTGCCAAGGCATCCATCGTATACGCTTATTTTACTTAACCTTACAACCCACAATCGTTTCAATAATTTTATATAGTATTTATAAAAAATACTATGTTAAAATAATTATATAATAACCAAATTTTCAAAGAACTTATAATTAAAAATTTTATATAATAATAAAATGTTTTTCAGAACGTTCTCCACATAGAGTAATTATAATAAAAGGAGGTGATCCAACCACAGGTTCCCCTACGGTTACCTTGTTACGACTTCACCCCAGTTATGAATCACAAAGTGGTAAGCGCTCTCCGTAAGGTTAAGCAACCTACTTCTTTTACAACCCACTCCCATGGTGTGACGGGCGGTGTGTACAAGGCCCGGGAACGTATTCACCGTAGCATTCTGATCTACGATTACTAGCGATTCCGACTTCATAGAGTCGAGTTGCAGACTCCAATCCGAACTAAGATATATTTTATGAGATCCGCTTACTCTTGCGAGGATGCTTCCCTTTGTATATACCATTGTAGCACGTGTGTAGCCCTGGTCGTAAGGGCCATGATGACTTGACGTCATCCCCACCTTCCTCCGGCTTATCACCAGCAGTCTCCTTTGAGTTCCCGGCCGAACCGTTGGCAACAAAGGACAAGGGTTGCGCTCGTTGCGGGACTTAACCCAACATTTCACAACACGAGCTGACGACAGCCATGCAGCACCTGTCTCAGAACCCCGAAGGACACCGTATCTCTACGGCTTTTCTCTACATGTCAAGCCCAGGTAAGGTTCTTCGCGTTGCATCGAATTAAACCACATGCTCCACCGCTTGTGCGGGCCCCCGTCAATTCATTTGAGTTTTAACCTTGCGGTCGTACTCCCCAGGCGGTCGACTTAACGCGTTAGCTACGGAAGCTACAAGACAAGCCTACAACCTCCAAGTCGACATCGTTTACAGCATGGACTACCAGGGTATCTAATCCTGTTTGCTACCCATGCTTTCGCACCTGAGCGTCAGCATTCATCCAGGGAGTCGCCTTCGCCACTGGTATTCCTCCAGATATCTACGCATTTCACCGCTACACCTGGAATTCTACTCCCCTCTATGATACTCAAGTAAATTAGTTTCAAATGCAGTTCCTAAGTTAAGCTTAGGGATTTCACATCTGACTTAATAAACCGCCTACGTGCTCTTTACGCCCAGTAATTCCGATTAACGCTAGCACCCTCCGTATTACCGCGGCTGCTGGCACGGAGTTAGCCGGTGCTTCTTTTATAAGTAACGTCAATAATAAAATATATTATATTTTATTACTTCTTCCTTATTGAAAGTACTTTACAACCCTAAGGCCTTCTTCATACACGCGGCATAGCTGCATCAGGCTTGCGCCCATTGTGCAATATTCCCCACTGCTGCCTCCCGTAGGAGTCTGGACCGTGTCTCAGTTCCAGTGTGGCTGA